>JAITFT010000166.1 GCA_031281155.1 Candidatus Fibrimonadaceae bacterium | reverse complement strand
CTTTGCTTGAATGTGGGGGCGTGTTTATCGATCCTGCAACGCATTTCTGCCGCAATGGCATTCACTATGGATTATGCGACGGCGAAGAGTACAATCCTCCTACGCAGGGTTGCGAAGGAAGCGAGATAGTTGAGCTTTGCAACGGGAAACGGTATAACCCTCCACAGATTTGCGACGACGGCATAGTGTTTGATAGATGCAGTGCTGGCTTATTCTATAATTCTGAAATAAAATTCTGCTATAACAATACCAGCGTTCATGATCTTTGCGGTGGAAAAGAGTACAATCTTACGAATCAACGATGTGAAAACGGCGTTGTTGAAACGAGATGCGGAACAGGAAATTACCATACCCCTGCAACACAATTCTGCAACGGGAACGATGTTTTGGATAAATGCGGTGGAACGGTAGAGTACGTGCCTGAAACAGAGGCTTGTTGCGGCACGAGTAAATATACAGTGGCAACGCAAGAGTGCGGCACTGGCTTATGCGCAATTCCTTATGAAAAAACAAGAATGCATTATGGAAGGGAAAAAACTCAATTTTGCGATGAGCGTGATGGGCAAAAATATGTTTATGTGACTATTGGCTCTCAGACTTGGATGGCCGAGAATTTGAATTACGGCGGTCCGCCTAGCAACCCAAACAGCATTGGTATGTGCGTTGACGCTTCTGGCGCTAGCGGCACATTGGTTAGCTCAGGCGGTCGCTGTGCGACCTACGGCCGTCTTTACAACTGGAATGCGGCTATGAATAACGCAACAAGCTCGAACGCCGTTCCTAGCGGCCGTCAGGGCGTTTGCCCCGAAGGTTGGCATTTGCCTAGCGATGCTGAATGGGATGCGTTGACTACTGCTGTAGGCGGAACTGGAGTAGGAGGCCGTACAGGATCAGCAACTCCTTTGAAATCAACGAGCGGTTGGGATAATGGCGGCAATGGTCAGGACACTTACGGCTTTTCGGCCCTTCCAAGTGGCAACGGTAACGGCGATGTTGGCCTTTTCGACAATGTCGGTGTTCGCGGTTTTTGGTGGAGCGCAACTGAAAGTCCCAACAATAGTGGTGCTTGGAGCCGATTCATATATGACTTAGATAACGATATAGCTAGGAACAACAATGGCAAAACACTCGTATTTTCAGTTCGTTGCGTTAAGTCTGGACCGTGATTATTTCTATGTCTTTTTGGAGATTCAATAAGGAGGCTTCTGTTGCAGGCATTTTTCAAGTAGTAATGTAGAATTTGATTGCTTGATTTTTCTATTTTCTGCAATATGCTGGAACAGCAAAATATAGAGTACAAATCCGAATGGAAAGACGAATATCTTAAATGGATATGTGGCTTTGCCAATGCCCAAGGTGGTACACTATTTATTGGTAAAAATGACAATGGCAATGTAGTTGATGTGAAAAATGTAAAAAAGCTATTGGAAGATTTACCAAATAAAATTGCAGCTATCTTGGGTATAGTAGCAGATGTAAACTTACATAAAACTCCGCAAGGCCATTATATTGAAATCATCGTAGAGCCACAGCCTTATCCGGTTAGCTATAAAGGCGAATATCATTTTCGCAGCGGCAGCACCAAGCAAGAATTGAAAGGAATGGCTCTAGACAAGTTTTTATTGCAAAAATATGGCAAAAAATGGGATGGTGTGCCAATTCCCAATGTTTCCGTATCGGAATTAAAACAGGAAACATTTGAGTTTTTCAAAGAGAAGGGTTTAGACAGCAAACGGCTTGATGAAAAGTGTCGCAAAGATACCCCTGAACAATTGCTGAATAATCTGAATTTAACAGATAACGGACGCTTAAAGCGAGCAGCGTTGTTGCTTTTTCATCCTGATCCGGAAAAATTTATTACAGGCGCATATATAAAAATCGGTTTTTTCCGTTCAGAAAGCGATTTGCAGTTTCAAGACGAAGTCCACGGCAATCTATTTGAACAGGTGGAGCGAACAATGGAGTTGCTTTTGACCAAATATACGCGAGCGTTGGTTGATTACAAAGGGCTTTCTCGCATTGAAACATACGAATATCCTGAAGCTGCTCTGCGAGAGGCACTTTTAAATGCTGTTACCCATAAAGACTATGCTGGTTGCGCACCTATTCAAATTCGCGTTTACTCTGATAAAATAAAGATTTGGAATGAAGGGCAGCTTCCTGAAAACTGGACGATTAAGAATCTTTTACAGGAGCATTCTTCACGTCCTTATAATCCTGATATTGCGAATACATTTTTTCGCAGCGGCTATATAGAATCATGGGGTAGAGGTATTTCAAAGATTAGAGAGCAGTGTTCACAAGCTGGGTTGCCTACGCCTGATTTCAAAATTGAGAACTCTGATTTTTGGGTTATTTTCAAAAAAGATACATACAATAAAGACGATTTGAGCAGTAAAGGGTTAAATGAAAGGCAGATTGAGGCTTTGATTCATTTTAAATCAAAAGGAGAAGTTACGACTTCGGAATATATGAAATTATACAATGTTGCAGAAAGAACGGCAAGAAATGATTTGAAAGATTTGGTAGAAAAAAAGTATCTTAAAAAGCAGAACGACAAGAAGTTGTCCAAATATGTTTTTTAAAATTGCCGATAAATTGCCGATAAATTGCCGATATTGCCGATAAATGGATTTTTGAAAAAAACATTGTCAATTTTAAGTTCTTTACCATACTTCATTTTTTTTATGTTCTCAATCGGATGCCCTGCCGTATAAATGCTCACATGAGGGCCGAACTCATGAGGGGAATTTAGAAATTTCTATATTATCCCCATGTCTTTAACTAGCCACACATTCCACATTCCTGTGATGGGAACTTCCTACACAGCAGACACGCCGGCGCGGGTTGCTCCGTTTGGAATATCATCTGTTGTATCTTTGGTAGATGACTTGCTTCTGGAAAGATTTCGCAAAATATATGCGAAAAAATTTCAGCTGGAATATGAACCTATACCGCAAAAAGAGCCCGATGGCAGAGCAAAGAGAATAACAGCGTACTTAAATACCCTGGCAGAGGTTGTGAAAATTCGCTTCGAAGCCATAAAAAAACAGCCATTCTTCTCAAAAAACGACAAAGCAAAATATTTTGAAATGCTGCCAACAGGGCACCCGCTAAGAATCCTCTACCTCAAACTAATGGGCATGAAAGATGCGCCGCAAAACGAAAGAGAAGAAATTGAAAGCACCCTAACGCACGGCATGGTCGAAGGCTCCATCGATGTAAATATAATGGTAAAGCTAGATCGCAAACCGCCAAACCCAAACGGCAAAGAACCCCTAAGCGACGAATGCACAGATGCAAAAACAGCCCTAAAAGGCTACGCAAAAGCCTCTTTAAGAAACACCGCCATTGTCTTTAGCGCAGGCATAAACCAAAGCCTCTACAACTACATGGCGCAATTCAAAGAATTTTACAGAAACGCCGCAGGTGAAATCAGCAAAAAAATCATTGTAAAAGCATCGGATTTTCGCTCTGCCTTAATCCAAGGAAAATACCTGGCACGCAAAGGTCTTGAAGTTAGCGAATACCGCATTGAGTCCGGGCTTAACTGCGGAGGCCACGCCTTCCCAAGCCAAGGCCTGCTGCTCCCCGCCATCTTAAAAGAAATGCACTCGCAGCGCGAACTCTTGCACCTCTTCAAAGACTCGCCGCCACCAAAAGTAACCGTGCAGGGCGGCATTGGAAACCACGCCGAAGATTTAAGAATGCGAGAATACTACAACATAGACGGCACAGGTTGGGGCACCCCATTCTTGCTTGTGCCAGAAGCTTCGCCGGTAGATATTAAAACAAGAGACCAACTGATAAAATCCACACCGAAAGATCTATACATGAGCGAAGCCTCGCCCCTAGATATATACTTCAACAATTTGCGAGGTTCAGGCTCGGCAGAGTGGCACCAGCAACAAATAGAAAAAGGAAAACCAGGGAGCCCTTGCCTCAAAGGCTTTTTGCAGAACAACACCGAATTCAGCGAACAGCCCGTTTGCAAAGCGAGCCGCTTTTACCAACAGAGCAAACTCAAACAAATCAATGAAAGCGACGCAAGCGAAGAGCAAAAGGAACTTTTGCGAAAAAGCCTTTATGTAAAACAATGCATCTGCGACCACCTCGGCAACAGCGGGTTGATTTGCCTAGAAGAAGAAACCGATGTTCCGCAAGCAATTTGCCCAGGCCCAAACATTGCTTGGTTCAACCGCTGCTATTCGCTTCAAGAAATGGCAGACCACATTTACGGTCGAATTCCAGATTTAACCCCGCCGGAACGCCCTCACATGTTCGCAAAAGAAGTAGAAATGTACGGCGATTGGTTTGCATTGCAGGTTGAGAATTTCAACGGCGATAAATCTCACGCAAACTGGTTGCGCATTGCTGCTAAAAATTTCGATGAAGGTATGGACTACTGCTTGGAAATCGCAAATTTAAAACCTTTCCCCGGCGAAAATCTGGCAAGCATTCCACCGATGGTGGAAATTGAAAAAGCAAGATTAAAAAAGAATTTAGGTGTGCTGGAAAGTAAATAAATGCTCCTGCCAAGAAAAGAAATCAAAAGCATTTCGGAATATATCCCTGGTAAATCCATTGATGAAATCAAGGAAAAGCACAAGCTCACCAACGTAATAAAACTCGCTTCCAATGAAAACCCGCTCGGGGCAAGCCCCATCGCGGCGGCGGCTTATAAAAAGTGTGTTGAAAAACTGCACCTGTATCCAAGAGGTTCCGCACCGGAGCTTGCGAAGAAATTAGCGGTAAAGCATAAAGTTAAGCAAGATAATTTAATTGTAGGCAATGGCTCAGATGAAATTTTGGATTTAGCGGCAAGGGCCTATTTAAATAAAGGCGACTGTGCAGCAGGAGCAGATTCCACCTTTTCGGTTTACTCCTCTGTAACGCAAATAGCGGGTGCAAAGTACAAGGCTTTCCCGCTTGAAAATTTTTGTTACCCCTTAGATAATCTGCTAAAAGCATCACGCGCTAAAGTAATTTTTCTTTGCAACCCGAACAATCCAACAGGAACTTTTTACTCAAACAGGGTTATTTTTGATTTTCTAAAAAAGCTTCCTAAAAGTTGCCTAGTTGTTTTGGATATGGCATACATTGAATTTACGGGCGAAAAAGAACCGCCTTTGCACAAGTGGATTAAGCAGTTCCCAAATCTTTTATGCACACGCACTTTCAGCAAACTCTACGGGCTTGCCAGCCTTAGAATCGGCTATGGAGTTGCTTCCGCAGAAATTATAAACACGCTGAAAAAAATAAAACCTCCATTCAATTCAAATTACCCCGCTCAAATAGCAGCAGCAGCCGCTTTAGAAGATACTCGCTTTATTGAAAAATCCTTGAAAATGAATAATGTTGAGCGGCAAAAATTAACGCAAAGTTTGCAAAAGCTTGGCTTTGAAGTTTTGCCTTCCGGCGCAAATTTTATTTGCGTTAAATTCGGAAAAAATGCGGCAGAAATTGTGGCTGCATTGGAAAGCAAGGGCGTGATTGTTCGGCATTTGCGCAGCTTTGGAATGCCGGAGTGGGTTAGGGTTACGGTGGGAACGCCAAGGCAGAATGCGGTTTTTACCGCATATTTAGCAGGCATGCTTTGAAAAATTCTTCAGTTTTACACATTTTTTCACCTCTTTTCATTTTTTTTTTGTATATTTGCAGGTAGAGAGTATTCTGAGAGGTTTATTATGAGAAAAATTCTCGTCATTTTGTTAGTTTTCATGGTTGCTACGGCAGCTTTTGGCCAGAGAGGATCTACCGCTACCAATAAGGTTAAGTCCAAAAGGGGCGATATTCAGCTTACAGATGCGTCTGGAGGCGGCAGACTAGTTTGCCAAGCCAGTTTCAACGATGAAATGACCATCTTGAGAAGAGAAGCAAACCACACCTTGGTAAGAGCTGCTTGTGGGCAAGGCTGGGTCAATAATGCAGATGTCGAAATGGTCGCAGCCGGACCTGGCGATAGAGGCATGAGTCTAGATGCAGTTGACGTTGTGGGCTGGATAGACAACCCAAGCGCAGTGTTCGTTCTAGAGCTTGATGCTAATGCTTTCGACGGCATAAATATAGACCGTAACTTCAACGATTATCTAAGAAATACGCTCGACCGCGAACAAACGGAGATGCGGAATCAAGAGAATTAGTGGCTAGCGATTAGTTGAGAGTTAAGAGTTGAGAGTTGAAAGTTATTTAGTTTTATTTTTTGCATTTTTATTTTTTGCTTGTAAAGAGCAAGAGACCGTTGGAGGCAAGCCTAGCCCTGAAGCTTGGCTTGCGGAGTTTCAGCATAGAATTGATTCGCTTGAAAATTTTATAGGTAACCAGCCTGTATTGAAGGCCGCTGCTGTTGAACCTAATTTTGGGCTTTTCCAAACGCTTCAGGGTGTGGGTCTAGACCTGAGGCAATCTTTGAAAATAATAAACACTTTGGCAGATACTGTGGAGCTGGGTGTTTTGAGGGTAGGGCAAGTTTTTTGGGTTGGCTTTGATCCAAAAGATACATCTAAAGCGGTTTTGTTCAGGTACGCAGAAAATCCAGCAACCTTGCATTTTTTAATAGCAGACAGCACTGGCGAATTCAGTTATAAAATAGTCGAGAAACCTGTTAACGTTCGTTATGCCATGTACGAAGGCACTTTGCAAGAAGGCGGGAACTTGTACAACACGCTGAGAGATGTTGGTATCCCGCAAAATATGGTTGGCGTTGTGGCAGGAGTTTTGGAATGCAGAGTGAATTTCAGAACAGATGCGCGCGTTGGAGATAGGTTCAGAATTCTGCTTAAAGAAACTCGCTTTCAAGATTCTATATGGATAGGCGGAAAAGTTTTATATGCCAGCTATGAAGGCTCAAGGGTAAAGCTAAACGAAGCGTTTTTATACGAAGAAGCAGATCCGAAAAGTTCCTTCAACGCCCATTACACCGAAGACGGCGAAGCCCTTATACACTCTGGTTTAAGGTATCCATTAGACAGATTGCACATCACAAGCGGCTATGGGAACCGAATTCATCCTGTTACAGGCAGGCCGGCATTTCATCATGGCGTAGATTACCGCGCAGCGGTTGGCACCCCTGTTTACGCAGTAGCAGACGGTACCGTTTTGCAATCTGCCTACAACGCAACCAGCGGAAATTACATAGCGCTTAAACACGCCGACAACAGCCAAAGCTGGTACTTGCATTTATCTCAAAGAGGCGTTAAGCAAGGGCAGAAAATTAAGGTTCGGCAAGTTATAGGCAGAACCGGAAATACTGGCCTTAGCAGCGGTCCGCACTTGCACTTTGGCATAAAACAGCCCAACGGCAACTGGATGAACCCGCTTGCAAAACGAATGATTGCCACCCCAAAACTCGAAGGCGCAAAACTCGCCGCATTAAACGAACAGGTAAAAAGCATTCGCGAAATTTTATCAAAAACCGAAATAGCCGAACCAAAAAGCATAAAAGGCGAAAATGATGTAGAAGCAACGGTGCGATGGGTAGTGTTGTAATGCGGAATTATTACAAAATAAAAGTCCGTTCCCCGCACAAAAACACCCTGTGTTCCAAATACAGCTTTAGTGCCTGCAGCAATGTACGCTTTTCCACTTCCTTGCCAATTTGAATAAATTGCTTAATGCTTCCTGTGTCTGCAACCTGCTGAACGCTTTGCCAGATAATTGGGCCTTGATCTAAATCGGCGGTTGCGAAATGCGCTGTTGCGCCGATTATTTTTACGCCTTTTGCCCATGCCTGGTGATAAGGCTTTGCACCTTTGAAAGCGGGCAAAAAGCCGTGGTGAATGTTTATTATGCGGTGCTTCCAAGCTTCGGTAAATTCTTTGCTTAAAACTTGCATGTATCTGGCAAGAATTATTCCCTCGGTTTGCGAAGCGTGAAGAATTTCGTTGAATCTTTGTTCTTGCTCTTGTTTTGGAATGTCACTTGGAACCAAGAAAAAAGGCAAATTGAAAGCTCTGGCAATGGGTTCCAAAACTGTGTGGTTGGAAATTACGCAAGTCCATTCGCAAGGCAAAGCACCATCTTTATGGGAGAGAAGGAGCTCGTAAATGCAATGGTTTGTGGTGGAGCCAAAAAGAGCGAGCTTGACTTTACGCTCTGCATCGTGCAAGTGCCATTGCATGGATTTTTCATTTTCCAGTTTGGAAAAATGCTCCTTTATTTTTGGAATGGCATCGCTTTCGCATTCAACAAGCGCACGCAAAAAAAACGTGTTTATGTCTTTTGCCGTATGCTGCGTTAAATCCAGAATATTTGCACCGGTTTTCGCTATGCCCTGCGTAAATGCCGCTATAAGGCCGCTTTGGTCGGGGCACAAAACTTGCAAAATAAATTTTTCTGTCATAAATATCTTCTGGCTCCCATATACCGAGTATCCCAGTAATTATCGCTCAACGCAGTTACAATAACTCCGCGCGAGCTGCTTGAATGAATGAAATTCCCTTTGCCAACATAGATACCAACATGGTTAACTCTTCCACGCTCGCCAAAAAAAACCAAATCGCTAATTTTCAAATTTCTCTTGCTAATGTGGCTTCCTACTTTAAATTGCTCGGCAGAGGTTCTGGGAAGGCGAAATCCTTCTTTCTCCAAATACACGCTAGACACAAAGCCGCTGCAATCTGTTCCCTTTTTGGTGTTCCCGCCATATAAATATGGCGTGCCAAGCCAAGGTGAAAGCACTCTGTCCCATGCCGCTATTCCGGTTATTTTCTGAATATTGCCTTTCGGTTCTGGTTTTTGAGAGGCTTGCGTATCTTCTATTGGAGGCAGATGCGGCGAAGGTTGCGGAGCGAGAGGCCGCAAAGGAGCGCAAGCAAATGTCAGAACCCCAATACTCCCGATAATCAGGATTTTCAAGATTTTCCAACTGCTAGCCATTTATTTTCTCGTTTTTAATTCTTTCATTAAAACATCTCTATTCTGCACAACTTTCTTTCTCATATCTGCGGACGGTGTTCTTGCCAGGCATTTGTCCAAGGCTTCTATGGCTTCGGTTAAGAGGGCTTCGGCTCTTGCTCTGTTTCTGCGAGAGCTTGCAAAGTTTTCTGCGGCGAATTTTCTTTGTTCTTCGCAAAAGGAATCAGAACTTTCTGTTGAAGACGGGACTTGTTTATCTAGCCATGATAAAATGGAGTCGCCTGGAGCTAGGAAGCGCAGGCTGTCTGCTAATTCGGTTATTAAAACGGGGTTTGCGTTTGTGATTTTCATATTGCGAATTTGAGCGGTTAGGGAGTTTATGACTTGCTGCTTTGCTGGATCGATTTGCTGCACAGGTTCTATTTTATTTGCGTCTGTAATTCGATCGTAGAAAGTGTTTGCACTGTCTATCCAAAAATTTATGGCGGGTTTATACACGGCAAAACTCTCCAAAATAGCAAGAGCCTCAGCACCATGCCCCGATTGATAAAGCAGGTTTGCCAGTTGCAAAGTGCGAAAGCCAAGCTGATCTAGATTGTTGTAGTATTGCACTTGTTGTTTCAGCATATCTATAGCCTTTTGCGTTTCTTTTCTTGCAATGAGGGAATCGATGCTTTTTTGCAAAGCCCTAAAAGATTCCGTTTGCCGAACAAAAATGCTATCGGTAATTTTAAGCGTATCGACCCTGTGAACGGTATCTCTCATAACAACTGGAGCCTGCGGTTCCAATTGCGGCTGCGGCCCAGTGCTTGAGCAGGAAACCAACAGAATAACAAATGCAAATACAAAAAAATAGTACATGTTGGGGAGTAATGTAGAAATTTCTACTGTATTGCTGTATTCAACACCTTTCTCAATTCCTTGCTGGGCTCAAACACCGCTCTTTTAACGGCTTGAACCTCTATTGGCTCGCCAGTGCGAGGATTGCGGGCTTTGTAGCTGTTTCTGTTGCGTATTTTGAACCTGCCAAAGCCGCGTATTTCAATGTTGTTGCCTTCAATCAAAGTGCGAGCAACAGAGTCTAAAAAGCATTCCACTATTTTTTTCGTTTCTATCTGCGGTAAACCGGTTCTGCTAGAGATTTCATCTACTAGTTTTTTCTTTGTAACATTATTGTTGCTTCTCATGTCGCCTCAATTCAGTTGCTGCTATTCTGTTGAATGGATCTATGTGCAAAATTTTTTCTAAATGCTCAATGGATTTTGCTGTGTCTTGAAGATGCAAATAGGCAGAGCTCAGTTGCAGCATAACGGAAATGTTGCGCGGCATTCGCTCAAGGGCTATATCCAAATGCCTAATGGCTTCGCGATGCTCGCCGTTTCCGTTCAGAATTAAACCTATGCGGAAATTTGCATTAGTATGCGTAGAGTCTATGCCTATGGTTTCCAAATAAGATTCCAAAGCAAGACGCGTTTTCTTCCTTACCTCCGAAGCGCGGCCGCTCTCATTCGCTTGGCTTAAATAAAGCTCGCCAAGGTTGAACCATGTGTTCGGGTCGTGCGGGTTTAGCTTTAAGGCCCTTTTGTACAAAGCCTCTGCCTGAGAATCTCGTTTTAAATAAAATTCCGCCATGCCTAGCCTTGCCACGTAACGTGGCTCGTTTGGCTTTGCTTTCAATGCTCGTTCCAAATGAGTTTTTGATTTTTGAAAGTCGCCTCGCTCCATAAGGTGCCTGCCGTAAAAATAGTTTGCTATTGGCGAGGAGGGATTTCTTCTTAGCACGTCTTGAAAAATTTGGTCTGCCGCTGGGCGTTTAGAAATGTCGCTGTGCTCGCTTATTATTGCCGCCTTTATTGCAACAAAGTCTGCGTTATTTTGTTGTCTTATTTTATTATCCAAAAAATCAACAGCTTCATTTGAGTTTCCAGAGCGATGCATTGCCAAACCCAAATCGATTATAGATTTACCCTTGAGCAGATCTTTGGCATCTAATCTCTGCAAAACAGGAACCGCCTCTCTCGGCAAGCCTGCCTCGAGCAGAATACGCCCCCACTCTACGCTTAATTCGGGATCGGTTAGCAGATAGCCAAGGATCCTGGAGCCATGCCTATGTGCTTGCCTAAAGTTATACGCTTCTGCGTTCTGCCGCATTAACTGCAAATGCGCTTGGGTATCGAACTCGCTATCTAGACCTTCTAGATGCCTTGGAAGCTCTTGAGGCTCTTCGAACGACTGTTCCTCCAGCTCCAGCTCTGCTAAAAACTCCAGCGTATCTGACATATCTGGAAAATCAAGAAATTCGGGAAAATCGGGGAACTCAGGAACAGACGGCAATACAAGCTCTGTTTTTGTTCTTGCGCCTTTTTTTACGAAATATGCATGAAAAAGCCAGGCACCGGCGCTTAGGAGCAGCAAAATAAACAAGAAAATTCCTACTCTTTTTATAAACCGCCTGTCTCCGGGAGCAAGCCTTGAAAAAAATATGTTGGAATTTTTCGCCACGAAATAAATATAGTATATTTTCCAAATGCCTAACACAACAAAAAACCAATTTGTCGCTGGTTTAATCAGTAACGAAGTTTTGCGCTACGCCGAGAGAAATCCTTTGGGGGCAGAGGCAGCCGCTATAAAGAAATGCTCCATTTTGGAAATACGCTATGATTTATTTGAAAATGAAAGCGAATGGAGCACGCTTTCGCAAAGAGCGTTAGACCTTAGCCCAAAGGCTCTACGCTTGGGAACCATTCGCCTGGAAAAAGACGGCGGTGCATTTAAAAATGAAAGAGCTGCTGAACGAATGCCTTTGTTTGTCGGCAAAGCCTTGGATTGGATAGATCTTGAGCGAGGCGTGTTTTCCGGCACGGAAAATTTAGATACAAAAATAATATGCTCATGGCATTTATTCGATAGGGTTCCAAGCGAGCAGGAGCTAAACAAATTCGCCGAAGAATGCCTTGATTTAAAGGCTCATGGCTGCAAAGTTGCCGCAATGGCGCATTCAAAAAACGAGGCAGATGCTCTATATGATTTTACAAAAAAATACGAAAAATATTTTGAATTATTTTCTGCTTTCGCAATGGGAGAACAGGGAAAAGAAAGTCGCTTGCGCTCATTGAGAGAGGGAGCAAATTTAATTTACGGCTCAATAAAAGGAGCTTTAGCGCCCGGGCAATTGAGCATCGATGAAATTTTTGAATGCTTAACAAGCAAAAACCAATAGTCAACGTGTTTTTTATGCAGTTTATGCAATTTTTTCATTTTTTTTCCGTTATAAGCGTTTTTAAATTGTATATTTTCCAGTATGGATAGAGAGAAAAGAAAAAAGGGGTTAATTCTAGATGCTATGGAAAAACTTATCATTAGCGGTAGAGCAGCCGATTGCACCGTGAGTGAAATCGCAAAAACTGCTGGTATAGGAAAAGGTAGCGTTTATTATTATTATAGATCAAAGAGGGAAATTGAGATTGACCTCTATTACAGGGCTTTTCACGGTTTTGTGAAAAACTGCGAGTTCATTTTGGATGATACCAAAACTAACACGAAAGAAAAGCTAATGACCTTATTCAAGACCTACTACAGCCAGTGTCTGGATTTGACCTTCGACGATTATCTGCATTTGCCGCAGAATATGGACATGCACCAAAAGGTGCTTGCCGAGCTCGTGAAGACCATATCTCCCATACTGGCGAAGATACTGGAGCAAGGCGTTGAGGAGGGCATTCTTGAATGCAGTATGCCAAAGGAATTTGCAGAAATTTTCGTTTGCATATTTGCTTTCCTTTTTGATCCGGGCATTTTCAAATTGAGCGAGGAAGAGACCTTGAGCAAGTTGGTGGCTTTCACTGAAGTAATGGAAAAGAGCCTTGGAGCAGAGAAGGGATTTCTTTCCTTTGTGTGCGATAAAGATTTTTTGCTTTCGCTGAGAGCGCAGAAAGGGACTGACGATAAGGTTACAATATCTAGTCGGTCTTTCTGTTTGGCTAATGCGTAGCACAGCAGAGGTTTCAACGGCGATTAGTAAATCCAAAGCCGTGTAATTGCTGGGGGGTAATTACACGATTGGTGTATCGCTCAAGGCACCGCTGTTGCGTTAACGCACGTGTCTTTGCTAAATTCCTGGGGGGGGGGGGGGTTGGCTATCGCTCTACACACACAAGCAATCCAAAAACTTCTTCTTGCCCTTTCTTACCCATTTCGCACTGGGCTTCTTCGCTCTGCGCTTGCGGAAATCAAAAGTAAGCAGATAGCCTTCGCTTTTGCTCGCCCCGCCATATCTTCAGCTCAACTATAAACTGCTACGTGCCATAATCCACAATAATATCCATGCGCTCCTTGTTGCGGGTCTCAGCTTCTTCCAAAAGCGATTCCCTGCTCTTGTTGTATAATTCATGATAATGCTGCATAAATTTCTTTATAGCAAGCTCCATATTGAATTTTCCTTTTTCCACAACATATGAAAGCAACGTTGTTGGAATTTTTTCCTTATCCCAAGAGCCTCTTAGCGATAAGGTCATCAAATAGCGTGCTTTGCTCAACTAGAATGAGCTTAGTCGCCTCTTGCAAACCTTTCAAAGTCCAGTCTTTATTTAAGTCTTCATCTATCATTTGGCAAAGGCGAGAAACTAAATATGGATAGCCGTTAGTGTAAGTTCTAACCCCTTTTGATATTGCTTCTATATCCATCCCTGTTTTGTGTTCTTTCTCGTATTCATTTAGCATCGTTGCTATTTCAGTTGCGGAAAAAGACATATCAACTTTAAAATCCGCCGCTATATTCCAAGGACTGTTTAATCGTTTTTCTCCGTCTTGAAGTTGATGTGTGCCGGCTTGGACCATTTTCATTTTTAAATTCTTGATATCATAAACACCGCACAAAATAACGCTATGAAATGTGGCTCCTAAACCGTCTTTTTTCTTTAAGAATTTATCTCGAAGCAATCCTAGAAACTTTAGAAAAATTAAATTATTAGATGTTTTATCTACTTCATCTATCATCAAAACTATTTTTTCATTTTTGCAAACTTTGCTTAAAAAAGCATCAAGCATGTCAAAAGTTATAACCGAACTGTCCACCCAAACTTCGGAACCTGGCAAATTTCTTTCGTTGAAGTATTTTGAACATATACGAAGCAAACCTTGGCAAAAGCCTTGAGGCGTTTCAAACACTTTATCATCTATACCTTCAAAGCTGGTTTTAATTACAGTATATTCTTTTGGCAAACTCTTTTCCAGCAGCGAAAGCGTTGTGGTTTTCCCATACTGCCTCGCACGGTTTATGGTAAAATACCGCCCTTTTTCCACCATAGCTATAATCTGATTGACTTTGTCTGAAACATCAACCATGTAATGTTCACATGGAATGCAAATTCCCGTTACGTTAAATTCGCGCATTAGGAGAAGGTAGAAATTTTTTACCTATAAAATGACGCCAACCAGCACTTTTATCAGGCTATCATCGTAGAAAGGCCTGATTTTCTTTAAATATTTTTCACGCTTTATCATAAGCATAATATACAAAAATATTTTATTTTCGAGCAATTTTTATCATAAATGATAAAAAGTATGCAAAATTAGCAGTATTTTATTGTGTATGATGGGAAAATTGCGGTTATGCCTGTGGCTGAAGGTCTAAGATGAGAGATTGGACTGAGCAAACTAAATAAAATGAATTTTCATGCCAAATCTTAAAGTGCCGGGTATTCCAAATACTCGCTCTTTTGCATTTAGCAAAGGATCGTACTCGCTGGGAACTTTAAAATAGCTTCCGGAGCTGTGCTGTTCATAGTTTCTGCCCGGGATTTTATAGAAGAACCCCCAATCACCGGATAAGGCCAGGCGATACATATAACCGCCATACAAGGAAAAGTGCTTGTCGATAAAAAACTGCAAATCTATTGCCGGCATAATATCAAAATTATGCTTAGTTATGCTCCGGTCTCTATTCAAGTATTCTGCTGATTCGGTTAAAAATTTAGGCTCAATAATAGACATAAATTCTGCAACAAGGAAATTTTCAATATTCATAAACTGCGCTCGCCAGGCAAAATCAAGCGAAACCGGCAAAGCAACCCAATTTTTAAAAACCCAGTGCAATCTCTTAATACTTAAACCCAAAATAAATTCTCCAATATCGTCCCCCAAAGAACCGCCGCCAATAAAAAGCCCGCCACCAAATTGAGAAATGTCATCCATAATCTCAAGCCCGCCCATTACGCTCAAGCCTTCTCTTTTTATTTTTTGATTTTTGCGATTATATTCACTTGTAATGCTAGGCTTGAAAACAGAAAAATAAAAAGCGCCGTGCTCATTTGTTGGAATAATTTTGGGTGTAGGTGCAGGCGTGGGTTCATGAGCTGTAACTGTTCTGCGCTCAGGAACCAGGGGCACTGCTTCGGGCGTGTTATCAACTGTGCCATCTGACAGTCTTCTGAACATTTCAGGAGTTTTTGCATTTATAATATAAAGCAAATCATATAAATCTTCTGAGTAGCCATCAAAAGAGCCTAGCAAATTAGCGCTCTTGCTGCTGTAAAGCTCAACTTTGATTGTCAAATTTCTCCCGAAACGCCCTATGCGGCCTTGGGCTATGTAGTCGGCATTTATTCTTCTGCCTAAGTCTGCCAAGCAGCTTGCCTCCTGACATTCTTTAGCGGCGCGTTCCTGAGAACCTAAAAAGGCGACTATGCTTTCTTGCGTCATAATCCCATAGCGTTGTTGCGGCAAAATATCAACGGCTATTCCGCGAAGCCTGTCGGTTAAAAAATTCAAATCGGAAACGCTGATAGAATCGTTGCTATCTACCGTGTTTATTATCGCTATTCGCTCTTGCTGCGCATGAGCGGCAAGGACAAGAAAAAGCAAAGCGAGAAATATTTTCATTATGTGCCTAATCCCATGACAACATCATTGAGCCATACGTAGCAATCGGTTATTCTGGTGAAAATTATTCGCACTCTGATTATTTGGTTTGCATAAGATTCGGGTAAATTGGCGGTAATAGTTTCGAAATTGGTGGAGGAAACATGGCGTTCATCCGTTAGTACATTTGTCCATGTTGCACCATTATCTGCCGAAACGGATAGAGTGTATTCTAAAGCATTGGAGGCTGCCGCAGCCGATGTGGCGGAACTGCCGGTTGTAGCTTTGTACCTAAATGATACCACAGGATCTGCGCCCATTGCTGCAAGAGAAGATGTTACGCTTGTTGTTGTATTCCACCTAAGATCGCCCAGCAAGCACGCAGAATTGTCAATGCATCCTGATGTTTGCCTTGAGAAGTTGGAGTATGTCCACCCTGCAGGAGTGCCTGTTCCAGCAAAGTCTTGAGAGTCTCCATTCGGCGCAGCCCTTACTGTTCCCGTAACACTTACGGCAACCGTTGGCCGATCGGGAGCGTTGGTGCTAAATGTGAAGCTGCCGTTATAATCTGCGTGAGTTGAAAAACTGGAGGCGTTTATTTCCACGGCAAATGTTTTTGTTTCAAAAGCGGCCAAAGTAGCATTTGGCAAGCCTGCAACCGTGATTCCGCCGGTTGTTGAGATATTGCTGAAAGTCAATGGCATTGAGCCTTTGTTAGCAATGCTGTATGTTCTTGTGTTGATAGACAAGGGAGATGAATAATTATTGTAAACAGTTTCTGCCGCTAGTGCTGCTGCGCCAGAGAAGATAGGAGGCACGGTTCCCAGGGCAAGGTCATCGATCCATACGTAGGTATCGGTTATTCTTTCGAAAGATACTCGCACCTTGAGCATCCGTTGGTTGGCATAGGCAGGTAAGTCAACGGTGATAGTCTCAAAATTTGGGGAAGAAATATTGCGAACATCTGTCCATCCGCTCAAACTCGCCCATGTTGCGCCGGCATCTGTTGAAATGAATACGGTGTATTGCAATGCATTGGAGGCTGCCGCAGCCGATGTGGCAGAGCTACCAGTTGTTACTTTGTACTTGAACGATAGCACGTGGTTTCTGCCCATGGAAGCAAAGGCGGTTGTTATGCTTGCTGTTGTATTCCACCTAAGGTCTCCCAGCAAACACGCAGAGTTATCAATGCCGCCAGACGATTGCCTTGAGAAGTTGGTGTATGCCCACCCTGTAGGAGTGCCAGACCCGGAGAAGTCCTCAAAGATCCAGCCACTGTCGGCGTTGCTGGAGTTGCTCGCTCCATCGCCGGAACTACTGTTGCCGCCACCATTGCCTCCCAGCTCTTCCACTTCAGTAGTGCATGCCGATAGGCATAGAATGGCGAGGCATACTATTGCCGCCAGTGTTTTTGAGAGGTGGGTTACGTTAATTTCACGCATGGGAGGAATATAGAAATTTACAGCGCATTGAAAAGCATTGCGAGTAAAAAATATTATCCAGAGGGTTTAAGATTATGCTTTTGTGATTAACGAAAGATTCATATTGTTTTATTGAAAAATTACTCGACAAACCGTGCAGCATTTTAATAAATTCTTGCGAAACGCCCATTTCCAGCAAGTGTACAATAGAAGATATTTTTAGGCTTTTTAGCTTGGCTTTTTTATCTATTTGAGCATTTTTAAGCGCTTTTTGAAAGATTTGCTCGGCTTTTTTGGCTGAAAAGCTTAAGATAAATTCCGAGTGCTTTAAGTATGAATTCTGTTCTATAAGAGTTGAAATTTTAGCTGGAATTTTAAGCGGATCTAATTGTTCTTTTTTAAAGTTTATTGCGTTTTTTATTTTAAAACCGGAATAAACAAGCATAAATAAAAGTTTGTTATGAATACTCTTTTCTGTATTCAAAATTTTTAATACCTCGTCTTTTGTTAAAATTTCCACTTCATTTTTTTGCAATTTATTGCACGGCCTAGCCAAGCTTAAATTTTTTCCCAGCAGGTTCTTAAATAAATATTTCAAGGCGCTTATTGTCAAGTTTTTATTTCTTGTATTGAACTTTTTCAATTCAAAATACTTTTCAATATCTTTTTCTGTAATTTTATTTATATCGTTTTTAAAATGCTCCACAAAATTTTTATAAACATGAAGGTAAAGCTTTTTTGTTTTCTCGCTTTTTTTCGCTTCAATCAAATGCTTTTCCAAAGCAATTAAAATATCAAAATTGCCCTGCTCGCCAAAATAGCCATCACATCGCGGGGGGGGGGTGCATAGTTAAATTACATCCCGCACGTGGGTGCAACTGACCTATTGCCCTTTAAACCATTGCTCAAATCATATATCATTTGCTCAAATATAGCATTTTTTCGAGTAAAAGTCAAGCCTCTTTTCGTTTTCTAGTCACTTTTCTTGCTTTTCTTGATAATTTCTTGGCAGTTTCTTGATAAAAAGCTCTTTATCTTCTTATCACCCTAACGATTATTCCAAACAAAAGCAATATTAGCGAGAAAACGACTGATATTGTCAAGAAATTCAATATAAACGTACCCGCAGTGAGGCAATAGTTCGTTAGTGTCAGCATTGTGTCAATATCTATAAAATAGAGTACTGTATTGACTATTAAGAGCGTAATCACAATAAAACCGAATCCCATCCAGCTTGATTTCATATCAGCCACGCTTAGCGACATGTGCAACGCTATTGAGCAGGCTGGAACCATAAATATCCACCACCGCCAATCGCTAAAATCCGAAGATGAATAAAATGTAATTGATGCTCCTTGCATTACATTATAAATGTATTTTAGTGCAGAAAGGGAAAAAACATCAAGATTTAGCACTTCGGAAAACTCCGAACTGTTTTTAAACGCTTCAAAAAGGTTCGGCACCAGCCAATACATCAGCAGCAACAGCATTGCGCTACCAAACAGAATTGGCCCAAAGCCTATGAAAAAATTTCCGATTTGATGGTATATGCTTTTTCTGTTATATGCGTGCCGAACGTAGCCAAGCGTTCCATCGGCACTGTTCGGTTGATACAATTTTATTTCGATGATTCTATGTCTAAAAATGATGCAAAATAATGCATGGCCAATTTCATGAACTGGCACTCCTACAAAACCAGTCACCATGCAAGCGGTACGCCCGAATTTATAACCAACAAGTTTGAAAAAAGCTTTATTCGTTAGCCCTACAATAAGCCCAATTGCAGCTATTAGCCCAATTGTAAAAACGAGTTGGTAGGCGAAATTTTGAAGGATTGTTATAGCGATGTTTATGAGTGTATCTGAGTTCATGTTAGCCTATTTAAATAGATGGTTGGATAGGTTTTGTTGTTAAGGTACTTCATTCAAAGTAACCCCTGATTTCCACATTTCTCTTATATCTATAACTCTCTCAATTTGTTTTGCTCTGTTATGTTTCTCATATTGCTGACCACCCGATAAAGCTGCCGATTCATAAGGAACACGATTATTTATATTAAAAGCCAATGTAGTTTCCAAGAATTTATCAAATCTACTATTTGGGCCCGGCTTGCTTTTCCATGCTAAAAATGCATGGCCTGGTACCAAAATAATAGCAGTTTCAATATTCATGCTTTCTAAAAATCGCAGAAAATAGCAATGCACCTTCAATGCAGTTTGCGCTTTTGTCTCGCATGGTTTCTATTGGATATCTAACTCTTTGACCGACACCAGAAGTAAAAAAACCGCTTATATAATGCCAACTTCTTTCTGCAATAACTTCGTAAGCTGCCTTTACCACCCTTTCCCGCTTTGAAGGATTATCTTCATGCGTTTCTATAGAGCCGATTTTTTTAGCTATTTCTCTTTGCAAAGTGGCTATGGAATCCATTCTATAATTCACAAAAGCCGCTATATATTCAGGCTGCTGCCATCTAAAAAACTGAGGAGGCATTAGTTTAATCAAATAAGGCTGTTCCTTCAGCGGTATTTTTCTACCCTCTATGCCATAAGCGCAAAGCTGCAATATAGCTTTGGTTTCATTTTGTATTGCAAAGGCCTCTCTTTTAAGAATCAACTCCTTGTTTGGCTCAAATACAACGCTACCGCCAGGAGGAATTTCTTTTGTTTGCGTTACTCTTTCACTAAAACCATTTATCCAGTATTCGAGTATAACCTTACGGGGTTTGGAACCCTTATTAGTAACTTTGTTTCTTATAGATTTTGGAGCATTATTGAAAATAGAAGTATATATAGTTTCTGCATATTCCGTATTGCTGATTATTATTTCTTCTTGAACTCGTTTTTCTTCTAGGCTAAGAGGCGAACTGTTATTTAAATCCATATTCTCGCATCTATATGCAACAACAGATGAAGAACTTGGCTGGGGCAAAGGAGTTGATGTGCTTGACGAACTTGGTGTATTCGAAGGGCGAGGTTTACTGGCCATGTTGCCTTTGGTTTTTATACAACGCACTGCAAAGGCGGCTGTTTTTCTTTCAGGATTTATTTTAAAATCTGTACCATTGTTTTCTATAGTATATACATTTGCTCTTCTCGCTGAATTTTGCGTGGCACTCCATACAGAAAACTCATCTTGGATGCCTGAGGTTACTAAATCATTCAATTCATGGTAATTTGGCACATGCCAACCTTTTGGGCATATGCCTTGCCTATTTTCAATTTGCTTATAATAACTCTCTTTGTTAAAGCCTTCATGCAGCTTAAGCATTTCTGCCCAAGTATATTTAGCATCATTTTTTGTTATTTTGCCAAACCTTAAATTTTCTGCCATCCAAATTCTGCCGTTAATACTAGTATATTTATACGCCCTGCCTTCGCGTGTATCGCAAAAAGTATCTTCATCCGCCATTCTTTTTTCACTGCACACTTTTTCCTTGTCGCTACCGCCACAGCTATTGCAAAAAAATAGCAACAAGAATCCGAATAAAATTATTTTTTTATGGTTTGGCAACATACTGAAGTCTTTTCATGTTTTTCAAGCGAGGGATTATCCAGTTTACACTGTATGTCCACACTATCTTGCCTAGTTGCATCAGACAAATCATCTATATCAAACATAAAGCTATATCTCCAAGATACTGGAAAAATAACAAACATCTAGACCATACTGCGCTTCAGCATCACCTTGCTCTGCATCTTGAATCAGCTTATTTACATCTTCCATAGTTTTTTCTCCTTGTCAAACCGAAATTCTCCTAATAATTTTTAACTTATTTTTCTCTATAAAAGTTGCGCCTAAGTTAAAAATCAATGTTAAAATAATAATGCAAATTGTTGCCGCCAAAACATAGGATACATCGTATAGTCCGCTTGCTCTTATAATTATGAAACCAAGTCCTTTATCAGAAGCAATGAACTCGCCAATAAAAGCCCCTAAAACAGCCAAGCCAGAATTCAATTTTAATGATTGTATCAACCAATCTATAGACGATGGAAATGTCAGTTTCCAAAAGCGTTGTTTGTCAGATGCGCCATTTAATTTGAAAAATTCGGCATCTCGCTTGTTAATATTTTGTCCGCCTTGATAGGCTTGAAAAATAGCAACAAAAACGGTAGAAAAAAAAGCCATTGCAACTTTCATTTTAATGCCTATGCCAAACCAAATGATCATCATGGGAGCTATAGCAAATATCGGAATAGAACTTAATGCGATAACGTAATATTTTGATATTTTTGATACCTTTGGAAAATATAACAGCAAAAAACCTATTATGCTACCTACTAAAACACCGAGCACTAAACCAGCAAATGCTTCAAAAGCGGTAACACCGAAATGGTGTATTAATTCGCCATCGGAAATCTTTTCAATAAGCTTGGCTATTACTTTTGACGGTCGAGAAAACAGAAATGTATTTCTTGGAGAGTTCATCGTAAAAAGTTCCCAAAGACTTAAAAAAGCAACCAAGGGAATAATCTGATATAGTAAATTTTTTATTTTTTTCATTTCAATTCTCCAAGCTTTTCTATGATATGCAGCATATATTTTTTGTAGCAATCAGTTTTTAAGCGTTTATCTGGCGGCAGAGAAACAAAATCTTTGTCAAAAACAAATTCTTCTGCTGGATTATTAGCTGATAAGAAAAGAATTTTGTCGCTCAGCAGCACCGCTTGCTCTATATCGTGAGTAACTATAAGCCCTGTAATATGGTTCGCCTTGAATTTACGCCAAATATAATCTTGAATAATCAATCCTGTAACTCTATCTACGCCCTTTAGCGGTTCGTCTAATAAATATATCTGGGCGTCAACTGATAGAGTCTGGATCAACCCTATGCGCTGTTGCATGCCGCCCGATAATTCTTGCGGAAATTTAGTTTTTGAGTCTTCAAACAGCTTGAACAGCTCAAATAAATCATCAACTTCTGTCTCTTTTTGTTTCGTTTTAGCTTTTCGAAGTTCACATGCTAATAAAGCATTTTCGTAGGCGGTATGGTAGGGTAATAGTGTAAGATGTTGTGTTAAAAAAATGAATGAACCGTTAACTGTGATGTTGCCAGAGGCAGGCTCAAGCAATCTAGAAATTAAGTTTAACAGCGTAGATTTTCCGCAACCGCTATTGCCGATAATAGTAATGATTTTATTTTTGTCAAAGGTACAGGAAAAATCCATAAATATGGGGTTATTGGGGAATGAGAAGTTTAGGTTGTGGATGTTGATAATATTACTACTCATACCTTTCCACCAACTAATTTTCCAGCAATAGTGCCTAAAATAGGACCTAAGAACAGAAATATAACATCCTTCTCGCTGATTTTACCTGTATGTTGATATATAAATAGCAAAACAAAGATAATTAAAGTAAAAAGCATACATAAAAATACTGTTAGATGTTTTTTTAGCATTCCTAATATTAGCTCGAAAATCTTTTTGAATTTGTATTTAATAATACTTATACTTTTGAAAGTATTTGGATCAATACCAAATTGTTCTGCAATATGCCTTTCTGACTCAAGGACAAATTTATTATCAACAAAATTATAAAAAGATTTTGACAAGATTTCTTTTACATTTTTTTCATTTTTCTTATTTTCTTTCCAATCTTTTGTTTTCGCTAATGCTATTACAGCCTTATCCCAAGCTTTTTTTGAAACATTTAAATCTCCAGGATAAAATTTCTCATCATGCATCATTTGTATGATTTTTTTTATCGTTTGACAATCATCACCAGTTACTTCACAAAATTTATCGCCAAACTTAGCTTTTGCTATTACAGCACAAATTTTTCTAGCTGTTTTATCGGATGAATAAAGTATAGAAATAGACTTTTGAATTGACTCAATGATTTTTTCTATAACCTCAGGAAAGTTTTTGCAAGAATTTCTTGAGGTAACAATGCCAGTTGTTAAAAATTCTCCTTGTGATTTAGAAAAATAATGATTAATATATAACCCAATGCTAGATTCCGAACTGGCATTAGGAATCATTGAGATGCCCTCTGTTTCTTTTGGACAAAACTTTCTCTCTGTTTCTTTTGAGCAAATGTCTTTTGTCTCTTTTGCCAATGTTGCTATATTGGCAGTAATGGCAATTGACTTATTTTCTTTTGAGCCATGTGCTTTTATTATTTTAATCTCATCACCAAAATTAACATTATGGAATTCATCAATATTGATCTCATTTCGAATTTTTTTGCCCAAATAATAACCTGTTACGAACTTTTCTTCGGGATAAACCACTTTCGAAAAACCATTGCCTCCCATCTCTTCTATACTATCATATTTTTGTGTATTACCATGATTGTTAACTGCCCAAAAGGTTAATTTATCAATAATAGCACCAACAACTACAATATTTTTTTTCACATTCTCACTCATATTAGGGTTTAAAAAGGCAACGGGAGAGCCTATTGCTATTGCAATAGTATTATCACTACTATTTTTTAACATTTCTTCTATTGCCTTTTCATCTCCTGTACTGTTATTTGCATCAAGGTTAACAAATTCTACATTAAATTGTGTAGTGCGATATTTTTCTATTTTCGCTAATTCTGTTTGAAGTATTTCCAAATCTTCAGCAATATATGCTGGAAGATATAAAAACGAATCTGCTGCTCTATATATCTTAATATTCATGCTGGTATCACCTTGCATACTTTGTCATTTTCAATGACATAATTTTGCTTATCCCAAACCTTAGGTTTATAATTTTTTCTAACGCTTCTTCTAAAATAATTTTATTTCCATTGAAGATACAAGAAAAATTTATATTATGGACATTAATTAAGTTGTTACGATTCATTTTGACTCCCATTCTTAATTGCCTCTAGAAATCCTTTTATCTTATCTTTTGCGGCAATCCCCAAAATAGCAACTACACCTGTAATAGCCTCACCAAGTCCTTTGCTAGAAATTAAAACAACAAACGAAACAATAGATAAAAGTAATATCCAGAGTTTTATATGTTTTCTCAAAAACTCATTTATTCTAATTAATTTTATTCTTTCTAAATATTTCTCTTGATGTTCACAGCACCAACCGCTTATGCATTTATCTGTTCCTTTTAGCTCTCCAATATGCTTTACAATACGAATACAATTGCCAGTGTCATATTTGCACTTATCCTTAGATGTACTCAAATCAATACCTGAGCGCTTAGTAAGAGATCTTAAAACGAAACTATTGTCAACATATTTTGCATAAGTAACTTCCTTGTCTGCATTATTACTGCTAAAATCTTGTATTTTTTTCAATGCCTCAACTGCGTTATTCCAACTTCCTTCCGAAACACTTAAGTCTATACTGGGATAAAATCGCTCCTTGTACATTTTATTAACAATTTTTTTCATAACAAGCGAGCTTTCATCAAATTCTATTGACAAATCGCCATCTTGCGGCATCACAAATTGCTCCTTACACAAAGTATTTGATAACAATACGCAACTTTCTATAGCTTTTTTTTTTGATGAGTAAAGTATTTCAATAGAATTTTGAATTGATTCTATTATTTTTTCTATAACTTGGGGATATTTTTCACAACATTTTTTAGAAGTAATAATACCCGTTGTTAAAAAATCACCTTCTGCTTCAGAAAAACGATAACAAATATATTCAGACTCATTAGCCTCTCCAGTCGCTATTTTGGGGATATCTGCCGTAATAGCAATTGATTTGTTATTTTTTCTTAATTCCGTAAGCTCTTCTCCAAAAGAAGCTTTGTCGCATGCTTCTTTTACTTTGGCTTCCTCTTTGAATTTTCCACCTAAATAATGACCCGTTATAAAATTTTCGTTAGGATAAATCACCTTGTTGAAATTTTTCCCCAATTCAACTAAACTAATGTTTTTAACTTCTGTTCCTAAGATGGGAGTTTTTGAAATCGCCCAAAAAGTTGCTTTATTAATAACAGCACCAATCACCTTAATATCATCTTTATCTTCCTTATTGATTTTATTTGAGTTTAAAAAAGCGACAGGAGAACCTATCGTAATCGCTATAGTCACATCATTAGGGCATTTTTTGTTAGCTTCTAGCATTTTTATTATTGCATTTTCATCTCCTTCTTCGCCAATTTTAGGCGAGTGGAAATTTACATTAATTTCACGGTTTTTTAATTCATCGTAATGCTCTAATGCTGGCTTCAATACAGTTTCTAATATTTCTAAATCTTTGGCTATATAGACAGGTAAATATAAAAGTGAATTCGTTGATGTATATACATCAATATTTAAAAGGTTAACATTATTAGATTTCATTTTATTTCCCTCCTTTGATTGCTTTTTTGGCAAAGGACATATCCAATACTTTTTTTGCTGTTTCCAACGATTTAATGTCACCAGCTTCATACCTTAATTTTATCGCTTTCTCCCACGCCTCTTCTGAAATCATAACATTTTCAGGTAACATTTTGGCGCTAATTATTCTATTAATCGCACTTGCATTAATTGTCGTATCTATGTCAGAAAAATGTTTGCGAGTATAATATACTACACTATCTTGATGTGCAAGTGCCCACTGTGCTGATTTCTGTAAAGCATTTACAAAACGCTGCACTAATACAGGACTCGTTTCTGTCATCTTTTTACTTACAACGACGCCTGTTATTGCGATATCACCATAATTCTCAAGCGAGTATAGCATTTTGCCACCTTGCATGAGTGCTCTCGAAACATTAGGTTCTAACTCCAGTGCGATGTCAGCATGTCCTGCTTCCACCATAGACCACAACGTACCTACTGCCCCTTGTTTGATATTTGGTTCTAAGCCTACTTTCTTAAATATATCATATTGCAGTATATACGCAATGGATGGAGAAGGGAAAGTCGCTACGCTGTAACCGCTTAACTGACTTGGATCAGTAACTTCAGAAAGCGTTTGTTTTTTAGCAATACCCCAAAGCGGAATTCTTTTCGCAATACTCGCTATTACCTTTCCTTCATAACCTTCCTCCGCAGCCATTGCAACAAAAGTTGGATCGGTAATGCCAAAGGTAACAGGGTCATTAATTACAGCAGCGAAAACCTTCTTTTCATTGTCAGTATCAATAATTTCAATTTTCAATTTCTCCGTAGCAAAAAAACCTTTTTCATTTGCCAAATATAACAGTACATAATGAGAAAAATCACCAAATATAGCCACTTTCACTGCCTCAATTTGATTATCATTTTTTTTCAGCAAGATAATGAAAATAATAGCAAAAATTGCAAGCAGTATGATAAGCAAATGTTTTGCTTTTTTTTCAAAAAAATCACAAAATTTAATTAGCAATTCCGCAGATTTATACTCTTTTTGATAACGACATTTGATTCCCTCACAATTATTACGCTCTCTAAGTTCTCTAATATGAACGCACTTACATTCATTTTTATTAGTGTTATATTTACATCTATCCTTAGTTGTACTCAAATCAATACCTGTTCGTTTCGCAATAGCTTTCAAAACAAAACTATTGTCAACATATTTTGTATAAGTGTCCTTTTTAACAACAGCCCGTTGTATTTCTACCAAAGCCTTAGATGCATTATTCCAGCTTCCCTCCGAAATACTTAGATCAATGCTAGGATAAAATCGCTCTTCATTCATTCTTTTTATTATTTTTTCTATAACAGAGC
The DNA here is from genome assembly GCA_031281155.1 of Candidatus Fibrimonadaceae bacterium. Taxonomy (GTDB): domain Bacteria; phylum Fibrobacterota; class Fibrobacteria; order Fibrobacterales; family Fibrobacteraceae; genus Fibrimonas. Next base: position 12,436 of record JAITFT010000166.1, on the reverse strand, counting down.
TTGTCATTGTTCCATATAAGGTTTTAGCTATTTTTTCACAACTTTCTATAGCTTTTTTCTGAGATGAATAAAGTATCGCAATAGAAATCTGGATTGATTCAATTATTTTTTCTATAATTTCAGGAAATTTTTCACAACATATTTTAGATGTAATAATTCCTGTTGTTAAAATTTCTCCTTGCGATTCAGAAAAACGATGGCAAATATACCCAGTATTCTTAGCAATTTTTTCTGTCATTTTTGCTATATCAGCTGTAACGGCAACTGAATTCCCGTCTGTTAATTTATCAAGTTCGTCTCCAAAAGAAACTTTACACAAATTACTATCGTCATATTTGGCTTTACTTCTAATTCTTTGACCTAAATAATAACCTGTTATAAAGTCCTCGTTTTGGCAAATCACTTGTTTAAAATGTTTTTTAAAATCACTTATACTAAGATCTTCTTTTTCTGTTATTAATTCTTTTGAAACTGCCCAAAAAGTTGGTTTATTGATAAGAGCACCAACAATTTTAACTTTATCTTTATTCTTTTTTTTAATTTTTGCAGAATTCAAAAATGCTATAGGCGAACCTATTGCAATTGCAATGACGTTGGATTTTTTAGCATCGTTAGCTTTTAACATATTTATTATTGAGTTTTCATCTCCAATATTTTCCTTACGCCCAAAAAATCTCAACTCAATTTTACGATCTTTCAATTCTTCATAATGTTCCAATGCTGGCTCCAACACCGTTTCAAATATTTTTAAATCTTCAGCTATATATATCGGAAGATATAAAAATGAATTTGTCGACATATGTATGTCTATTTTTAAGACATCTTTATTCCCAAGTGCCATTTTACTTCCTTCCCTCAACCGCTTTCTTCGCAAAAGACATATCCAATACGCTTCTTGCTGTTTCCAATGACCTAATCTCACCAACTCCATGCCTCTGTTGTATAGCCTTCTCCCACGCTTCCTCTGAAATGATAACATCCTTAGGCAAAGTATTAGTGCTGATTACTCGATTGATAGCATTTGCGCTAACAGTCCTATCAATATTTGGAAAAAGCTTTTCGGCATATAGCGCCACGCTATCAGGATATGCATGAGCAAATTGTGCGGATTTTTGCAAAGCATTTACAAAACGCTGCACTATTTCAGGTCTCTTTTTCGTTGTTCTTTCCCTCACGGTTACACCTGTTATTGCAAAATCTCCATAAACTTCCGCAAGCGAATACAATACTTTACCGCCTTGATTGGCAGCAATTGAAACGTTAGGCTCCAACTCCAAAGCAATATCGGCTTGCCCGGCTTCTACCATAGTCCACAATGTACCAAAAGCTCCTTGCCTAATATTTGGCCTTAATCCTGCTCTTTCAAACATATCGCGCTGCAAAAGAAAAGCTGTGGACGGCTCTGGAAAAGTCGCGACACTGTAACCGCTTAGCTGGGCAGGGTCTGTAATTTCCGGGATTTCATGATTTCTGGTAACGCCCCAAAACGGAACTCCATTTACAATACTCGCAATCACCTTTCCGTCTCCGCCACGTTCTTTGGCTATTGCCGCAAAAGTTGGATCGGCAATTCCAAACATGGCTGAACCGCCCATTACAGCAGCAAGGGTTTTATCGTCTCCGCCTGTATTGACAACCTCAATCCTCAGCCCTTCTTCTGCAAAAAATCCTTTTGCATCTGCCAAATATAATGGCATATAAAGGAAAAACTCATTAAATTGAGCTACCCTTACGGTTTCAAGATCGCCCTTTTTTGTGCAAGAGACAAAAAACATTCCGATTGCAATTGCCGCAATCGCTCCTAGCTTAATGAAAAAATTATTTTTCATATTTTGATTCCTCCGAATTTTGGTTGAATTTCTTTATCTACAACATTTTCTAATAAATGTCCTTTATGCTCAATAGTCATAAATGTTATATTTTTCTTTCTCAATTCAAGCATCTTGCTCCTCTGTTCACCGAATTGCCTTAACCACACTTCTATTCCCAACCTTAAACAAATAAACGCCGTTTGATACATTTGCATTAATATTAACAAAACGAGCGTTCACTCGCTCGGATGCTACCAATTCGCCTTTTAAATTGTAAATTCGCAGTGCTACGGGAGCGGTTGGCATATAGCCCAAATCTAGGTTTATTGCACCGTTGGAGGCTCGCCAAATGCGGAGCGGTGAGGCTTGCGAGGGCGTATTCAATACGACCGTACCGGCTTGGCAGGATTCTGTGGGTATGCCGCCGATTTCGCGGCAGGAGTGGGTTAGCATGTTTGTTATGCAGCGGTCGGTGTCTATTGCGCAAGAGCTTCTCGCTATGTCGCAGCTTGCAGTTATCGTGCCGTTTATGAATTTGCAGATTTCTTCGCTTAGCTCGGTGCAGTAGGTGCCTCGGTGGCAGAAGATGAGGTCTGCGGCGGTTTCGGTGTCTATGGTTTCAAGTATGGTTATGGTTGGGTTGGATAGGATGTAGTTGTCGGAGGCAATGCTTTCGGTGCTGATGATGGCTGTGGCTTTTTGGGTGGTGGGCTCGCGGCGGGAGAGGAATGGAGGGGACGCGGCTTGGGGAGGGGACGCGATAAATCGCGTCCGTACGGCGGCAGCGGCAGCGGGAGCTTCGTAGGATAGCTGTATCGTGGGCTCGCCGCTTAGGGAGTTTCCGGCGTTGTCGCTTTCGTTCGTTTCGGTGTCGGTGGCGAAGCCTTCGTAGCTTATTATTGATTCCAGGATTTTTGTCAGGGTTTCGGGATCGGTGAATGCTTCGGTTGGCACTTTGAGGGTGTCTTTGGCGGCGTTGATTTCGAAGGCGGGGAGGGCGGTTTCGGTGATGTAGGGCCTTAACGGTTTTCTTGTTATTTCGTAGTCTATGGTATTTTCAAGCAGGTTGTATCTTCTGCGAGTACCATGATCTATAATTTCTGCCATTACCGTATTCTGTTTTTCCTTCGTATAAACTCCTGCTGCGCTGTTAGTGTTCACTACCATAAGCGGAATGTCAAAGTCGCCGTCTTTTGCGCTTGCTGAGGGATGCTGAACCATTTTGTTGTATTCAAATGTACGCTGCTCGCTCCAAACGACCGTTAAATTGGTTACTCCTATTATTCTAAAGTTCGCCTGCCTTGTGAAGGAGTTGTAGTTCGGTGCTTGGGGGAAAATAGCTTCCACTATGTATGAGCCTATGTTTGCGGGAGGTGTTTTGGATGATGGATACGTTGTTCCGTCTGTGCCGCGATACCAGTATTCTGCCCCTTCCGTGCCGTTGGTTTCGGATTCAGCAACGGGATTAATAGGTTCTTCACCGAAATACCAGTCTTCTATTGATACCGCACCTGTGCCGTTTGTTCTGTGTATTGTGAAATCGAAGTTTGCTTGAAATGAGTTGTAGAAGTCGTTTTCCAAGAAGATTGCGGTTATGGTGTAAGCCCCGGCTTCTGTTGGCGGTTCGGATTCGCTGTAGGCTTCGCCGTTGTTAGCTGTGCCAGTGTAGTGGTAGGAGATTCCACTTGTTCCGTTTGTGTGGGAGAAGGAAACGGGGGTATTCGGATTGTTGGAATATGCCCAGCCGGATATATGAACCGAGCCTATGCCGTTGCCTTTGGCGACATTGACATTGATTGTTCCGTTTGCTGGTGTGTAGTTGCCGCTTGGGTCAGTAAAGATTGCCGGATAGGGTTCACTGCCTATTGCTCCGAGCGCAGTCGCAGGGATGCTCCAGCTATAGTTTGCCGGCAAAGGCGCATTTGCCAATGTAAGCCCGGGAGCATACAGCACTTCAATAGGCTCTGCTATTGGGGCGAACGTTCCTTCTGCTTGTGCTACGTTGACGGTTAAGTTTCCGTTTGCGGGAGTGTAGTTTCCGCTTGGGCAGGTGTAAGTGGCTGGGAATGATTGGTTTTGCCCAGCGTTTAGGGGCGTATTCAATACGCCCGTACTCCAAGCGTAATCTTGGGGAAGTTCGATGTCTGCTAAAGTAAGCGAAGGCGAGTAGGTGCCAGAAAGCGGAGTAAGTGGCGGGAAGGTGCCGGGTGCTTGCCTTATGCTCCAATGAATTTCTTTTGCTTCCGTTGTTCCGTCTGACCAGACAAAATCCCCTGCGCTGCCGACAAGAGTGACGGTTGCCGCGTAATTGCCGACATTGGAGGCTTTGCTATCGCCTTCTATAGTGTATTCTTCAGAATCATCCACGCCTGTCCGTTCTTCGCCGTTATAGGTGAATTCTCTCGAGTCTGGAATAGACACGCAATTAGCATCGCCGCAGATGTAGTATTCTTTGGGCGCTGCTATGCATTTTTTGTAATTATCTGTTTCTTCAAAGATGGCTTCTACTCTGTGTTTGCCAGGTTGGCCCGCTATTCCTCCGTCAAGATTCGTATGCGTATAGGCAACTTGATTCGTGCCGTTTGTTTCGCTTATCGGTTCAGGGTTTGGCGGGTTGGAGTCGCCGTGTTTGTAGCTTCTCATGTTGACATAGCACTCGCCTTCTGCTCTGTGTATTGTGAAAGGCTCGGGTAGTGCTAATTCTTTGTAGTTGTCGCTTTCCGGGAATGTGGCTGTTGCTGTGTAATCGCCGGCTTCTGCGGGCGGGATATGCATGGGAGAGTAGCTTTCTCCGTTGTTTGCCGTGCCGGCGTAGTGGTATAGTATGGGAAATCCGGGATTTGTTTCTGAGCTTGCCGATGGCTGGCTTGCCGGCTCGCCGTAAATCCAATCTTCAATGGCTAAAGTCCCGCTGCCCGCTGCTTTATTTACCGTTATCGTTACATCAATGCCGCTTGCAATAATATTATCTGCCCGTGTAAATGCCGCTTTGTGCGCCTGCGTTCCCGCATTGCCCACAGTCCCCGTGCCTTCTTCCCAAGACCAGCCCTTAGGCAGCTCAACGCTTGAAAGCGCATCGCCGAAGGTTGCCGTCAAAGCAGGAATTTCTTCCCATATTGCGTAGAGCGTGGTATCTGACGTTACCGTGTTGCTTATGAAATCCCATTGGCTCCCATCAATCTGTGCCGTCCACCAGCCATTGAATATGTAGCCTATTCTTGTTGGATTTGTTGGAGCTACTATTGCTGTGTTGTTCAGAACGTCTAGTATGGAACTCGGATTTACTACCGAACCGCCGTTGGAATCGAATATTACTGTGTATAAAGGCGTGACTATAACTCTAACATGACCATTGCCACCGTTGCCACCCCAGCTCAACGGACCGCCACCACCACCACCGTAGCCAGAACTAATTGGACCTAGAACGCGGGAAGAACCACCATCACCGCTACCCTGTGAAGTTGGTAAATCGTTCCCGCCGTAGTTTCCATTGTCGCCTCTATGTCCATTCAATCCTACACCTGCGGTTACCTGTCCACCATCTCCACCATGGAACGGTCTACACGGTGCAGCATTTGCACTATTATCATTAGCGCAATTGTTAGGTTTTCCTTCGCCTCCTCCTCGTCCCCCTTCCATAGCTAGAATTGTGCCTATACCAACCCGATCTACCCTTGTTGAGCCGCCATTGTCACCGCTGTGACCATGTTGCCAATAACACCTATCTCTGCAAGAGAAATAATCACTTCTTCCAGAGCCACCAGCACCCACATTTATATTAAGACTGACACTCCCAGTTACATTAAAGCTCGTGGAAGCTATTGCACCGCTACCGCCGCCACCGCCTCTACCATAATGTTCACAAGTTTCAAGCATAAGAAAATTGCAAGCATATTGATTAACCGCCCCGCCCTGCCCGCCGCCACCACCGCTGGCAGCATAAACCTCTATTGTCGCACGGCGACCGCTTACATCATTAAAAGTCCGATTGCCATGGTTACCAGAACCATAATCGAACACCTGCCCCCAGCTTTCTGCGGCAAATAGAGCTGTAAATAACATCACAAAATAGAGGATTCTACACACGGCGCATAATATAAAACATCTCTTAAAAAAAAGTGAGCTTTTGTCGATTTATTTACGATTTTGCTAATAAATTTGACGCATTGCTTTGTACATTAACTTAAAGTGCTTTTTTATGAACAAGATCACATTAACTACCCGTAAAAAGTTCTTTTATCTGGCGTTTTTAGATAGCTCCTTATAACGCCAACATTGTGGTGAAATTCTGCGGATTCTTTGCGCAAAGAGCTCAAGTGGGTTTCTATTATTCTTCTGATAATAGCGTTCTGCTTTGCGAACATTGGCGACATATCTTGAACTATGCGAATTTTTTCGCCTAAAAAAGCTTTTTCTGCAACGCTTGTTGAAGAGCTGTTTTCCAATTCGTTAAAGCACCCGTTTATAAAGCCAAGCTCCTTAATTGCCGCTCTAGTTGCACGGCCCCTGTCTTCGGTGAAATTCGTTAGCTTTTCAGCGTAAGCCTCCATGCCGATTTCCAAAGGAGAAAGCTCCTTTATTCTCTCGCCGCATTCCAAAACTTTCTTGCACAATTGAACTGCGGCATCTACTCTTGATATAAAATTTTTTAAATCTTCACGCATAATTACCCCACCATGCTTACATAGCTGCGAGCTGCGCCAGTGCTCAAATTGCCGGCAACTGAGCGGTCTTGGCGAACTTCGCCAAGGGCTTTTTGCCACGATTCTCTTAGCTGGCTCATCATGTCTTGAACTTCGCTGAAATTTTTGCCTATATTTTTTGTATTGCCTTCGTGAATGTGGTGACTGTAAAAGTCGTAGAGCCGCCAAAGGTTTTTTGCGACATCGCCGCCTTTTTGCACATCGAGAGAGCTCATAAGTTCGGTTAGGCCGGCTTGAACCTTGTGGCAGGCTTCGGCTTTGCGGGCGATAAGGCCTGTGTCTAGGGCTTCTTTGGCTATTCCGCACCACTTTATGCAGTGGTCGTAAATCATAATCACGAGTTGGCCGCGGTCTGCGGTTTCAACGGAGGTTTGGCGATATTGCCCGAGCCCGGGACGTGCATAAGTTGCGTTTTGCATTGTTACCTCCTGTTGTTGTTATTCATGGTGCTCATCGCAGCCATCATGTTAGATGTTTGAGTTTGTAAATTAGCCATGCTTCTTTCAAGTGCAGTAAACTGGTTTGTAAGCCTTTTGTTATAGCTGTCAACCCGCATTTGCAGCTGATCTACTCTTTTTTCAATTTCGTCTATTCTTTTTTGGTAAGTTTCTCTTGATTTTTTGAAATATCCATCTACAGTGCTTTTTGCCTGCTCAACAAAATTTGAAAGCTGGCTTGCTATGCCGCGCACAAACGAAACTTTTACGGTTCCGTTGCTACTGGAAAAATCGTGCGGAACTTCAATGGAGAGCCCTTTATAAGTCCATATATTGCTAACGATACTGCCATGCAGCTCCATATCTATCTTTTCGCCGTTGTTTATTTTGATCCAACTGCCGTTGTCATCTATCCCAAGCTCATACATGCCGGCTTGAGAGTCTCTGGTGAAACGGCCAACGCTGAACCCTGGAGTATCGCTAAAGCTGTTTGCAGTGAAAAGCCTGCGAACGCCTTCAAAATCTGCATTCAGAGCTTTGGTTAGCGCATCTCTGTTTACGGAGAGATAGCCTTCTCGGTCTGTGGTTATGCCTATGCGTGCGGCAGAGGAATAGTTGGTTGAGAAGCCGCTGTCTGTATGTATTCCAGTATTTGTTATTTCGCTTATAATTCCAGTGACCATTTTTCTTAGGTTTTCGCGCAACATGGAAATATTGCTGTCGCCTGTGAATGCGCCTATTTCGCGAGTGGGGACTTTTCTGCCTGTGTTTGGATCTGTTTCTTCTTTTATGGTTGCTCTTGAGTTTTCGTCTATGAATTTCATTAGGGCATTGAATTCTTCTATAAAATCATTTATTTTGCTTGCCAAGCCATCCATATCTAATTCTAAAGAAACTTTTACCGTTACGCTAGGATCTGCCTTTTTCAGCGTAAAAGTTGTGCCAGCTATGGTTCTGTCATCGCTATTGCTTTGCGAACCGATTGCCATTCCGTCTATGGTGTAGAATGCATTATGAGCAGTGGTTATTACGTTGCTTTCGTTAAATACATTGCCAACGCTGAAATTGCCCAAGCTTCTTTTTACTTCCTCAGCAGAATCACGAAATTCAACTTTAATATTTGGATCAAAGTTGTCGGAAGCCCCGCCAATAACAATTTCACCAGAAGAATTGAGCGAAGCAGTTAGAGTTAGACCTAGGCTTGATAATTCGTTGTTTAATTCATCTAAAACAGTTTTTATGTCTTTTCCTTCTAATTCAGCACTAACAACAGTGTCGCCAATGCTTATTACCATTCTATCAGTTGCAACTAGGCTTCTACCCAAGCCTATATCTAAATCCGTAAATAGTGTATCTCCATTTGCGGCTCCAGTTTTCGTGAGCAAAGCTCCGCCTGAAGTGGCCTGCAGTTTCGCGCTATCTACAATCCCAAGCACTTCGCCCAAGAAATCAGAGCCACCGTCTTCTTTAATGTAAAAACCTTTTGTGCCGGTATCTACCGCAGTTAAAACGAGCCTGTTCTCGCCATCTGCCATTGTCATTATACTGGCTCTTACTCCAGTGCCTTCTGCAGCATTTATTTTATTTACAATATCTCTTAAAGTATCGCCGGCATCTATTCGTACATCAACCGTTGTTTTTGAACGGTCAGCTTTTTGGGCAGCTGCACTGGTGGATATGGTTAGAGTTGTTCCGTTATTTCCTTCAAGAGTGGTATTTATGGCATCAAAAGCTTTCGAAGCAACTTTTTGTGTGGTAGCCAGTTCATAAACCTTGAGCTCATATTGCCCAGCGAATGCACCTTCGCTGCCGCTTACTACTGCAACATCATCGTGGTTGGAAAGAGCTTTGAAAACATTGAAGTCGTTTGGCAATTCCAAAGCCTTTGCTTTGTTCTGCAGATTGCCGAGCCTGGTCTCTAAGTCCTTGAATTTATCCAAGGTGCTCTGAGCGGCATCTTTTTTCCTTGCTTCACGCGTGACCTTAGCCTGCTCAAGTGCGGTGAGCTGAGATATTATGCTGTTGGTATCTAGCCCCGAAACCAAACCGCCTACTGATAATGACATAAGATCCTCGCTTTTCTTTAAAATTTACATTCTTTTTATCGGTATTATCAACAAAAACCTTTAATTTTTCAACAAATTAACTGTTTTTTCTGACAATAATGCTGTTGCATGCAAAAAGTATGCCAGAATATTCAGTAATTTTTAATAAAAACCATTGAATTTAATTAAAAAAATTGCTATATTTACTCGTAATATGATGCTATTATGCTATGATCCGCCCATGCGCGTGTGCACGCGAAATGCGCACCCCCCCCCCTATGAGAATGGGTGGTAAAAAAAGGGGTGGTAGTTTATGAACGGTCCTTGGGTTATTCTTTCGTTTATTGCGGTAATGAGCATTGTGTTCCTTTGGAAGATTATGCACGATATAAACCCAAAGGATTTGCACCAAGAAAAGGGTAATCCGATAGTCATAGGAATATTTTCGTTTTTCCAATTTTTAATGCTTGTGTTTGGAGTCTCAGCCTTTGCAACCGGAGCGATTTTTTATTCGCAAACAAAATACGTATCCGATAGAAAGCTGCCCGGAACATTGAATGTATCTTTAGTTATACCGCTTATTTTGGTAACCTTTGTTTTAATTTATAATTTCAATTTAGATTTCTCCGTGCTTTACGTGCCTGTTATAGCCCAAACTCTGGGCGCATACTTTGTTCCGCGCCACCTTGCTAAGGTTCCCATATCCGTTATCAGAATTTGCCTTGCTACAGGCCTCGCCATAGTGGCAATCAAGTTCTTTTTCATAGAATTCGGCATTTTTCAAAGCGGAAATTTAACTGAATTTTCGGGCGGCAAGCTTGTGGTGCTGGCTGTAGGCTGCTTTATCATTGGCGCGCTTGGCAGCTTGGGTGTAGGCGCCCTTGCTCCAATCACAGTTTTAATCTCCGCAATGGGAATGTCGCCAACCGTGGCTTTCCCCATAGCGGTGTGCGCAACAGCCTGTTCGGTAACCATAACCAGCATTGAATTCGTTAAGCATGGTCATTACTCAAAAAAAGCCACGGCATATTCCGCCCTGTGCGGCAGCCTTGGCGTTTTGTGTGCTTTATACATAATTCAGCAACTAGATACCTCTTCCATAAATCTTTTGCTGGCATTTGCCTTTTCCTTTTTTGCAATTTTATTTTTGCTTAAACTTAAAAAACCAGAAGCCGCGCCTGAGTTTACGCCTGAGGCTCAAATTAAAAAAAGTATTTTCGAAGACCACTACGCCTTGCTCTGCGTAGGCTTCCTTCTGCTTTGCCTCTTTCTCATTATATTTATTTTCATCAGCCGATTTAGCGTTGCTTACGATGTATCCATGCAAAAAGATTTTATTTTTAAAAAAGAAAAATTGCGTATCAGTATTGGCGAAGAATTGGAAAAAGATGATTTAGTGAATATACTGAATAAAACAAATTTTGAAAGCCAGCAAAGTTTTATTATCTGTGGTGCCGGAAAAATATTAATCAGCCAAGACATGGAAAGCATTGGCGAAGATTTTTTTGCCAAAGGCTTTGAGGTCTTTAGAGATTCCGTTATCAACAACGAAGAATTTCACGCTAAAAATGAAAGAGGCTATTTCAGTTCTATTAAATTGAAAAGCGGAGAGCAGTTCATTATTTCAATTGTTCCGGCAGAAAATATTCGCACTATGGTTTCAAGCGCAATCCAAAAATATTTTTTATCACCGATTCTCGTAATAGTTTATTTAAGCCTTGCCATGTGCTTGCTTTTGGTAAAAATAATAAGGCAGGGAGCAAAGCAAAAAGCCATAATAGAAATGCTGAGCGTAACAGATTCGCTTACAAAGCTCTATAACAGAAGGGCTTTCAATGAAAATCTAGATAAAGAATTTGCAAGGATGATGAGAGAAAAAAGACCGCTTTCATTTATAATTTTAGATATAGATGATTTCAAAATGTGCAACGATACCTACGGACATCTCGCAGGAGACGTAGTTTTGAAGGAAGTAAGCAATGCGCTAAGAGCAACCGTACAGAGAGCAGGGGATATGGTTGTGCGCCTTGGCGGGGAAGAGTTTGGCGTGCTGCTTCCTGGCCTTGAGCTGGCCAGCACAACGCAGTTGGCAGAAGAAATCAGAAAAAAGATTGAAGCTTTGGACATAAACATTGACAAAGGCACGCTCGTTAAGATAACAATCAGCGCCGGCGTAGCCAGCATTGCCCCAAGCCCAAGAAGCACCGCCGAAGAGCTGCTAAAACAAGCCGACAACCGCCTCTACGAAGCAAAAAGAAGCGGCAAAAACTGCGTGAGATAAATTTGCCTCCTGACTTTTTAAAATAAGTCAGAATGAGTTCCCGTTGCGGTTGCTACCAAAATCAATCGTTCTTTAATTATCTTATAAATCAAGAGCCAATCGGGTTCTATATGGCATTCCCTATAGCCCATAAAATTTCCGGTCAATTTATGGTCTCTATATTTTTCTGGTAAAATTTGTCCGTTTGCTAGAGTATTCAGTACAAAAATCAGTTTGTTTATGTCTTTGCCTCGTTTTTGCATTAACTTTAATTGTTTTTTCATTTTTCCTTCATAATGAATAGCGAGCACTTAGTCCTCCAGCATAGATTTTACAGCGTCTTCTGCCGTTGCAAAAGGGCCATAAAGATTTATTCCGTTTTCAACATTGGAAATAGCTTCCAATAATTCTGCTTTTGGTTCGTTCAAATACAAATTTACAGGTATTCCGCGTTCTCTAACACATTGTCTAAAAAACATATTTACGGCAGTAGTCGTATCCACGCCAAGTTGGCGAAAAATACTCTGAACCTCTTGTTTTAAGCCAGGCTCCACTCTTATTTGTACGGTTGCAGACATAATCAACTCCTTTGTAGTGATAGTGTATGTATAATGTAGAAAATTTGATTCAATAGAGGCCACTCCACTGTCGCAATTAAAGGGTCCTTTAATTGCATCACTCTCAAGCGGCATTTGCGGTAGCCTGCTGGGCAGGCTCGGCAGCAGCGCAAAACGTAACCGCCGCCTGGGAAGCCATCTCATCTTCATCACCGCCACCGCCGTACGGCGTAGCTTGCCTGCTATGCCCCACCGCCGCTTTTCCAAAAAAATCACCAAATATTATTCGGCACGTCCTGTGCCTCACCCTTCGGGCCAGCCTGCGAGGCTGTTCGCCTAATGGCACATCCTGTGCCCGGCGTGATAACAACTGTAATCAAGACTTTGCTTATTTGTTCACCAAAAACCAGCATTTCTCAAATTTTTTTGCGATATTTTGGCTTTTTCTCAAATTTTTTGTCACTTTTCCCAAAAAATAATGTATATTATGACCATGGTTATGATTGTAGTTAGGAACATAATGGTTTTTGACTCCCCCACGTGCGGGGGGGGGGTGCAAGTTTGGCCTCCCGGGTTAGCAAGAGTAGCTTAGGTAATTTTTCACAGTTTAAGAAAGGAGGTTC
>JAITFT010000137.1 GCA_031281155.1 Candidatus Fibrimonadaceae bacterium | reverse complement strand
TGGAACGTGAACAGGCCTTGGCTTGGAACAATGCCAATCTCCTCCCTGGCACAGAGACTTTGCTTCTAAGCTCCAAACCCGAGCATCTGAGCGTGTCAAGCTCTTATGCAAGGGAGCTTTTAAAGTTTGGGGGGTGAGCTTGCTTGCTTTCCAAAATTTTCTATCTTAACCTTATGGCTAAAGATTATTTCAAAAGTACGCGCAAGTCCCTAGACATGGAGCAGCTGCAAGATTTACGTTTGCCCATGATAATGGAGCTTGGCTCAACTATGATAACCGTTAGAGACCTGCTTAATTGGCAAAGAGAGTCCGTTGTTAAAACAGATAGAGTTTCGGGTGGCAATGTGGACTTGAAGGTTAATGGCAAGGTTTTGGCAAAGGGCGAGGTTGTGGTTTTGACAAACGACCATTTTGGCTTTAGGCTTGTTACGCTCCTAAACCCCGAAGAAAGATTGAAGAACCTATAATGTTAAAGCCTGCCAAATGGCATGTTCCCGCGCCAATAACTCATTTGCTGATTTGGCTTTTTATTTTCTTTGTTCTTGGAATTTTATTGCCTGCCCTAGTGGCTTCCACTCCTCATTACGCTCATTATTGGGCGGTTGTTTTGCTTCTTGCTATTTTTGTTCCCTTTTATGTTAACTATTCCTTTTTAATACCCAAATATCTTTACAAAAAACGCATAGCTTTGTATATAATAATAAACCTGGCTGTTTTTATGGCACTCTCCTATTCAATTTATTTATGGAGAACCCATGCCATGCAAATGGATCTCCTTAAATACCACGTAGAAGAATTTAAAATTTCCTACTGGATAGTAAAGAGCTTTATGAATTTTTTATTCGTAAGCATAATTGCCGTGGCAGTTAGCTCAACTTCTATATGGTTCAAATCGAGAGCAGAAATACAAAAGCTGGAACTTGAAAATTTGCACTCGGAATTATTATTTTTGAAAATGCAAATATCTCCGCATTTTTTATTTAATACCTTAAACAATATTTTAGCCCTTATAGACGAAAACGCAGAATTGGCAAAGCAATCCGTGCAGCAACTGTCAAAAATGCTTCGTTCAATCCTTTACGAATCCGAATCGGATACAATGACCATAAAACAGGAAGTTGAGCTTTTAACCAACTATTCTGCGCTTATGAAACTGAGGTACGGAGCAGATCTCAAGTTCAAGCTGGAAACAGATTTGAGCGAGCCGAATGCTCCTATCGCTTCGCTCTTGTTAATGCCGCTTGTGGAGAACGTGTTTAAGCATGGCATAGGCTCTTCGCTTGAAGATAGCTCAATAAATATAAAAATAGTTTCAGAAAAAGGCAAAATTATTTTTGAAAGCTCAAATACATATTTTCCTAAAACCAACCAAGACAAAAGCGGCAGCGGCATAGGCATTGCGAATACACAAAAACGATTAGCTCTGTTCTATGAAGGTCGCTATAACTATGACTGCAAAATTGCAGACGGCAAATACATAACAAAACTGGAAATAAATTTTGACTCGAATAATTGAAATACGCAAAGCCAAAGAACATAATTTACAGGGGCTCGATGTGGATTTGCCACGTGATGCTTTTGTGGTAATTACGGGAGTTAGCGGTTCCGGCAAAAGCAGCCTTGCTTTTGATACCATTTTTCAAGAGGGGCAGCGCAGGTACATAGAATCCCTTTCTGCTTACGCAAGGCAGTTTATAGGCACAATGAAACGTCCAGATGTAGAAAGTATAAAGGGTATTTCACCAACAATTTCAATAGACCAAAAAACAGTGAACAGAAATCCTCGCTCAACTGTTGGAACCGTAATTGAAATTTTCGATCATTACCGCTTGCTATTCGCAAGGCTCGGCACTCCGCATTGCCCAAAATGCCACAAGGAAATCAAAGCGCAAACTGCAGAACAAATCGCAGACAATATTTTTTTAGAGCACAGCGGCAAAATGACCACAATAATGGCGCCTATAGTAAGAGATCGCAAAGGCGAATACAGGCGCGATATAACCATGCTAAAACAAAAAGGCTTTGCAAAAGCAAAAATCGATGGGGTAGTGTATGAGTTGGATTCAACCCTTCCGGAACTGGCGCGCTATGAGAAGCATTCTATAGATGTTGTTATAGACAGAATCACAATCGATCCAAAAAACAGGCCTAGACTAATGGAAGCTTTGGAGCAAGCGTTTAAAATAAGCAAAAACAAGCTAGTTTCATTTGATTTTGGGAAAGATTATGTTGTAATGAGTGCAAACTTAATGTGCGCAAAATGCGGAATTTCTTTGCCGGAAATTGAACCTCGCCTATTCTCCTTTAACGATAAGCAAGGCCAATGCCCAAGCTGCAAGGGTTTGGGGAAAAGCTACCAAATAGAAGCTTCAAAGCTTATAAACCCGGAACTTTCAATAGAAGATGGAGCCATTTTAGCCAGCAATGCCGAAGGCCGCTTGATTTTCAGCAATCATGGGCAGGAGGAATATAGAGCAGTAGCAAAAAAACTGGGCTTTTCGCTCTCAACCCCCTGGAAAAATTTACCCAAAAAAGCCCAAAACGCCATATTAAACGATATTGTTCCTATTCTCCAAGGGCTTTGGGAGCAATGGCATATTCATTTTCTGCAAAAATACATGCTTATTGAGCGCTGCAAAGAGTGCTGCGGTGAACGTATTTGCGCTACGGCACGGGCGATGAAGTTTAATGGCAAAAGAATTTCTGAAATATCGGCTTTATCTGTGGACGCTTCGGTTCGTTTTTTCGATGAATTAAAATTAAGCGAAAAAGAAGAGAGAATCGGCAGGGAAATATTCAGAGAAATTAAAGGCCGGCTTGGTTTTTTGCAAGCGGTTGGGCTTGGGTATTTGACTTTAGATAGAACTTCTGCATCTTTGAGCGGTGGCGAGGCGCAGCGTATTCGCTTGGCAGGCCATGTGGGTGCCGGTTTGCAGGGAGTGCTTTATGTTTTAGATGAGCCGAGTATTGGGCTTCATGCGCGTGATAACGAAAGGTTGCTGGATGTTTTGGAAAAACTTAAAGCACAGGGCAATAGCCTTATTGTTGTTGAGCACGATGAAGAAACCATATCTAGAGCGGATTGCATTGCCGATATTGGCCCTGGTGCGGGCGTTGAAGGCGGCAAACTTGTATTTGTTGGCAAAGCAGAAGATTTGCGTAAAAATCCAGATTCCATAACAGGTGCGTATTTGAGCGGGAAAAAGAAAATTGAAATTCCAAAGCAGCGAAGAGCGGTCAATAAAAATTCTCCAAAAATTAGCATAATAGGAGCGAAAGCGAATAATTTGAAAAGCATAAATGTTAAAATTCCCCTTGGCGTTTTAACGGCGGTAACGGGAGTTAGCGGTTCTGGCAAAAGCACTTTAATTAACCATATTTTGAAAAAAGCACTCGCAAAAAAATTTTATGGAGCAAACGATGAGCCGGGCGAGCATAAAACACTCGAAGGCTTGGAGCATATAGATAAGGTTATAGAAATAGACCAAAGCCCTATAGGGAGAACGCCTCGCTCAAACCCGGCAACCTACACAAAAATTTTTGATGAAATAAGGAGCTTGTTCGCAATTTTACCGGAAAGCAAAGTGAGAGGCTATGCAAAAGGCAGGTTCAGCTTTAATGTGCCGGGCGGCAGATGCGAAAAATGCAGTGGCAGCGGTGTTCAGGAAATTGAAATGCAAATTTTGCCGAATGTGCAAATTACCTGCGATGAATGCGATGGCAAAAGATTTAACGATGCAACGCTTTCCATTCTTTATAATGGCAAAAACATAAGCGATATTTTAGATTTAAGCATAAGCGAAGCAATGAAATTCTTCAAGGATTTGCCAAAAATAGCAAGGGCCTTGAACGTTCTGCAAGATATAGGGCTTGGTTACATAAAACTGGGCCAGCCTAGCACCACCTTGAGCGGCGGCGAAGCCCAGCGAATGAAAATTTCCACCGAGCTTCGCAAGCCAGGTACCGGAAAAACCCTCTACCTTTTAGACGAACCAACAACCGGGTTGCACTTTGAAGATATCCGCAAACTTATGGAATGTTTGCAAAGTTTGGTCAGCAAAGGCAATTCAATGATTGTAATCGAGCATAATCTCGATGTGATAAAATGCGCCGACTGGATTATAGATCTTGGCCCCGAAGCTGGCGAAAACGGCGGCTATTTGGTAGCAGAAGGAACCCCAGAACAAATCTCCAAATGCAAGGCTTCCCATACGGGAAAATATTTGCTGAATCATTCTTGGGTGTAGAAGTTTTTTCTACTCCCCAGCGAATAAATCAGCGTTTACTGAAACAACTTAATCAGTGTTTACTATATTTGAAGGTAGAGGTGTAAAATGGCTACAATGACTGCTATAAAAACTCAAGCTTACCGCACGACCTGTGTTCCTATGGCGGGAGACAGGTTTGATTCTATTGTGCCCAGCGAATATATGGGGCGTGAAGTTGAAATAATCATTCTTCCATTGACTGTGGATGATCAGCCCAAGTATAACGCCGATACTTTGGCGGCTATGCAAGAAG
>JAITFT010000112.1 GCA_031281155.1 Candidatus Fibrimonadaceae bacterium | reverse complement strand
GAATATTCGCGGCGCATTGAAAAAATTTGAGAAGGCGGTTGAGGCGTTCAACAATATTGAAGCAGATATATCTGTTCGCAAGCCCAGAGTTGCCGTGCTTGGCGAGATTTTAATGAAATACCATCCCAGTTCAAACGGCTTTATTGAAGAGTATCTTTTTGAAAACGGCATGGAAGTGCTGCAGCCGGGAATGCTGGATTTCTTTAGAGTTGGCGAGCTAGTGAGAATGGAAAAAGTTCGGCGCGGGCATATAATCAACCCATTTGTGAATTGGTTGGTAGGCACCATTACTGCAAAGCTTTTTACAAAAGCTGCCAGTGCTGTTGAAAAAAGAATTAAGAAATTCAAATTTTACGAGCATCACGCAGATTGCTATGAGATGGCAGACATTGTAGAAAAAACCGGTATGCTAGACAGAACCTATATTACAGGCGAAGGCTGGCTAATTCCCGGCGAGGTTCTTTCATTAGCGGAGCAGGGCGTTAACAGTTTTGTTATTCTACAGCCTTTTGCTTGTTTGGCAAACCACATTTCCGGCAGAGGCCTAACCAAGGCTATGAAAGACCGTTTCCCGCATATTCAGGTTTTGAGTTTAGATTACGATCCCGATACCAGTTTTGCCAATATTGAGAACAGGTTGCAGATGTTGATAATCAACGCAAGAGAGCTAGAGGGGCGTGCATAAGAATGATGCTTAGTATTTACTATATTACCTGCCACAAATAAAAAACATTGGAGAATTTTATGCAAAATAAAAGGCCCGATTCAAAAAGCAATGCTGCTCCGAATTCGGCAGAATCGTATTTAGAATACCTGAAAGAGGAATTTTTTCCGAAACACGGAGCAAAGTTGGCAATAGTGCTTGCGCTTGTAGCTGTGGCTGTCTTTGTTGTTATTCAAAATATGAATAAATCTGCGAGAAAAGATGCCGATCAGGTAGAAGAGCTAGGCAAGGCTTTGACTTACATATACATTAACAGAGGGGATTCTGCTCTTTGGGTTTTGGAAAACGCTATTCAAGACAATAAGCTTAAAGGCTTGAACCTTGCTAAGGCGGCACTCCTCGCAGGAAATTTTCACTTGCAAAACGGCAACTTGGGCAGTGCGGAGATTTTTTACAAAACCAGCATCTCCAATGCAGGCAAAGTTGATATAATAGCTTCAGCAGCAGAACATGGGCTTGCCGTAGTTGCAATGGAAAAACAAGATTATCAAGAGGCAATTTCTCTTTTGAACGCATTTATAAATAAATACGGAAAGCGCACCGGCGACCTTGCAAAAAGATATGCAAAAACCGAGCCAGTAGATGCGGTTCCAACCGTGCCAGATGCTAAATGGAAACTTGCGCTTTGCTACCTAGAAGTAGGCGATAAGGAAAAAGCAAAACAAAGCGCAGAAAGACTTTTAAGAGTTTATGGGGATTCACCGAGAGCAGCGAACGCTCAAAAATTGCTCGCTACTCTATAAAGGAGAAAAAAATGTTAGCTTGGATAAATGAAAATGCTAAATGGGTTATCTATATATCAATAGCCGGAATTGTTGCGGGCCTGTTATTTATGGATATGTCGGGTTTGCAAGTGGATAGAGTGCATCCTGTAGGCACTGTTAATGGCGAAAAACTTTCAAACGATTTGTTCGAAATTCGCATACGCCAAATACAAGCCCAGCAATCAGGGCTTTCAGACGAACAAAATGCACAAATGCGAGAAGAGTTGTTTCGCTCATTTGTTCGCCAGCACCTGCTTCAAAAAGCGGTATCAAACGCAAAACTCACCGCATCTGTTTACGAGATGGCAAAAGATTTGCGTACCAACCCTCCACAGGGCATAGACCGCGAACCCATGTTCCAAACCGATGGAGTTTTTGATTTTGCAAAATACGAAGCTTGGTTAAACGACCCTGATACCTACAATCTCCCATCTATGCTGGAATACGAAAACATGCTGAGAACTGCAAGAATTCCAGAAAACCAACTTCGCGCTTTTATAAATGCAGGCATGCAACCTTCCAGCTTGGAAGCGAAATTCAATGTGCTGAACAGAGAAACAAAATTTGATCTTTGGAATGCGCAAGGAAACGCAAGAGCCTTTGAAGAAATTACCGTTTCAGAGGCCGCAATAGATTCCGCTTTTAAAGCGCAACCCGATAGCTTTTTCGTTGCAGAAGACTGGGCAAAAGTTCGCTACGTGGCTATCCCCGCCGACCCAAGCGAAAGAGACGAAGAATACGCTTTGGAATATGCAAATATACTGCTTGCTCAAATAAAAGACGGAGCAGATTTTGCGGCTATTGCAAACAATAGCTCCGAAGATCCTGGCTCTGCCGTGCAAGGCGGCGAGCTCGGAGATTTCAGCCCACGCGGGAAATGGGTTCCTGCATTCGATAGCACTGCATTCGCTTTGGATTCTGGAGAAATAAGCGAGCCTGTTCGCACTCAGTTTGGCTATCATATTATTCAGAGCCTTGGAAAGAAAATAGAAGACGAAGTGGAGCAGGTAAAGGTAAGGCATATTCTCATTTCAGTTAAAATCTCGCATGAAACCACAGATAGCCTTTTGCAAATATTGAACGAAGTAAAAAGCAGTATAGATGCAGGGAAAAGTTTTGAAGACGCAGCAAAAGCTGGTAATTTAACTCCTGTGCTTTCTGGCTGGTTCAAGCGCGGCGGAGAGATTGCAGAGCTAGGGTTTTTGCCAGGGCTTTCTTCTTATGCATTTCCCAATACTTTGCGTTCAAGGGAAATTTCCAAAACATCCGATATTCTTCAAAACACAAAGTGGGTCGTTTTGCTTGAAAGAGCAGAAAACTTAGCAGCAGGTACAAGGAATTTGGAATTTGCAAGAACAAGAATTGAGCAGAACATAAAAACAAGGGCAAGAGCGCAAGCCGTTGCAGATCATTTAAAAGCAAACTTCGCTCAATTTGCCGCAATTACCGTTTTAGATTCCGCTACAAGATTGAGCGTTGAAAATGTTACAATAGATTCTCTTACAGTTTCTTTTGAAAGCTATTTCCCTGGCCTTGGTTATGCAAACCCAGAAATTTACCGTGCTCTTTCATCGGCGAAAGAGGGCGAGTGGAACGGGCCATATACAAGTCCGCAAACCGCTGTGCTTATAAAACTTCACAACAAAAGCGTTCCAAGCAAAGAAGAACTTGAAAGTGCCATAAGAGACGAACTTGCAATGGCGTGGCAATATGGCTCACTCAATGCATTCAACGAATTTATGCGTAACTTAGAAGCAAATGCAAGAGTAGTGAATAATCTGGATTTATTTTATAGAGAATAAGTAAACTTATGTCTCTATCTCTCGCTCTAATCACATCTCCCGAAAACTTCGCAGACGAGCATGTGCTCGTTGAGCGAATGTTTGAGCTAGGCTTGGAGTACCTTTTTGTGCGTAAGTCAGATTTACCTGAAAACTTGCTTGAGCGATGGACACTTGGCATAAATTATAAATGGCACGGCAAAATGTTGCCTTGGCAAGGTTCTGCGCATAGTTTTGAGGAGCTTAAAAAAAATGAAGGCAGGGAAATAATTATGCTTGGGCCTGTTTTCGATTCTATTTCAAAATATGGCTATCAAAGCAAGTTTTCCAAAGAAGAATTAAAAACAGGCATTGCCGAATGGCGTGCCTCTATGGGCGATGGTTGCAAAACAAAGTTATATGCGCTAGGCGGAATTGATGCCGAAAATATTAGCGAGATTGCGGAGCTTGGCTTTGACGGTGCGGCAGTTTTGGGCGGTGTATGGAATTACGCAGACCCGGTTGGAGCCTTTGAGAGAATTCTATCTGCTATGCCCTGACCGGTTAAGCCGAGTTCTTCCCTTAATTCATCAATTTCACCTTGGCCAACAAAGGAATCTGGGAGGCCAATGCGAATTAATCTGGGTGGGTTTTGCATTTCAGCCAAAATTTCTGCAATAGCGGAGCCAAAGCCGCCTGTTATGGAATTATCTTCTACTGTTGCTACAATGGAATGCGATTTGAATAGTTCTTTGTAAGCTTCTATATCTAGCGGTTTAATAAAGCGGGCATCTATTATGGTGGGTTCAACGCCTTTTTGCGCCAAAACTCCAGCGGCATCGAGGCATTTGGCGAGCAAAAAGCCAACGCCTATGAGCAAAACTTTTTTGCCCTTTCTAACCATGCGAAATTTGCCAATGGGCAATGCAGAAAATTCCGTGCGAATATCGTTTGTGTAGGTAATGGCTCTTGGGTATCGGAGTGCTATGGGGCCTTCTTTATGCTGCGTTGCCGTGTAAATCATATCTCGCATTTCGTTTTCATCGGATGGTGCCATAATAACAATATCGGGGATTGTGCGAAGATAAGATAAATCTAAAGCGCCGTGGTGCGTTGGGCCATCTGAGCCTACCAAGCCGGCTCTGTCTAAAATGAAAACAACGGGCAGTTTCTGCAAAGCGACATCGTGTACAATTTGGTCGTAGGCTCTTTGCAAGAATGAGGAATAAATAGCCACAACAGGGGTAAAGCCTGCACAGGCAAGGCCTGCTGCGAATGTTACTGCGTGTTCCTCTGCTATGCCCACATCAAAAATTCTGTTTGCAAGTTCAGGTTCGTCTTTAAGTATGCTTAAGCCGCAGCCATCTGGCATGGCGGCGGTGATGCCTACTATTTTTTTATCTTGCCTAGCAAGGGTTAGCAAGGTTTTTCCGAAAACAGACGTTAAAGTTTGCCGTGGTTTTTCTAAAATAACAGAGCCGTCTTCTATATGGAATGGGTCTGCGCCGTGCCATTTGGTTGGGTTTGTTGTGGCAAGTTTGTAGCCCTTTCCCTTTTGCGTTAAAATGTGAATAAGGCAGACATCTTGCATGTCTTTTATGTCTTTTAGAGTTTCTATAAGTTCTTGTAAGTTGTGGCCATCGAAAGGGCCGAGGTAGCGTACGCTTAGATCTCTGAAAAACTGGCCGGGGTTTGATATGTTTTCAAAAGCGAGTTTGCTGCCTTCCATAAGTTCTTTGAGTTTGCCACCAACATGTTCGGGGATTGAGCGCAAAAACTTTACCAATTCCTCTAGCGAACGATTGTGCTTAACAGACAGTTTGCTTAAATACTTTGAAAAAGCACCAACGCTTGGGCTTATGCTCATTTTATTATCGTTTAAAATGATGGTTAAATTTTTTGTTTGCCTTGAATTATTCAAAGCCTCAAAAACCATGCCGCCTGTCATTGAGCCATCGCCTATAACCGCTATTACCTGGTTGTCTTTTTGCGCAATATCCCGCCCAACTGCATAACCAAGGGCAGCAGAAATAGATGTGCTTGCGTGGCCAACTCCAAAGGCATCGTAAGGGCTTTCGCTCATTTTGGGGTAACCGGAGATTCCTTTATATTGCCGCATTGTGGAAAACTTTTCGTAGCGGCCGGTTAGCAGTTTATGTGCATAAGCTTGGTGGCCTACATCCCAAATAAGAATGTCGTTTGGGGTATCGTAAACATAGTGCAGAGCGAGAGCGAGTTCTACCGTTCCAAGACTGGAAGATAGATGCCCGCCGTGTTTAGATACTTGTTGCAAGATAGTTGCACGTATTTCCTCTGCTAGAGCTTCTAACTCTTTCAGGGAAAGTCCTTTTATGTCCTTTGGGGAGCTTATATTTGCTAATTTACTTGTAGTCACTTCTATTCTTTCGAGTTAGACCTCATCCAGCCGAATCTTTTTTCAGCGTGATAGCGTATAAAGGTTGGTTCAGCCAATAATGGTATGCCATTTACGCTATTGCAAACGCTTCCGCTTTTAAAGGGCAAGTCAACTCTGTCGATTTTGACTATGTAAACACCATTTCCAAAACGGCGCCCATTGGCACTGAACGGATAAATATTTACATTAACCATTACTCTGCCGTCTGTGGTGAGAGTGTTGGGAGCGCCATAGTTATCAAGAGTTGGGGCTAAACATTCAGAAGTTGGGGTTATTCCAGCAGCACCAGGAGGATTGTAATTAGCAGCTTGGGTGACATTCCTAAACTCTTGCTCGGTTACGGTTTCGCGATATTGGGTTACAAAGTTGCCTAATTGGTCATAAATTGTAACTGCGAGTTGGAAGGGCTGAGATGCGACCATGCTGAAATTTAAGCAATTTATGCGCGGTTTATCTGGGTCTGATAAATCTGAGGTGCAACGACTTGGGGAAAGTTTAATATTTCCTTTTACATTGCTTTCATTTGGGAAACCGTTTTTAACAAAGCTATAGCCGCCTTCTGTAACGCCATTGGACAGTTTCCCTCGTTGCGTTGGGTCAACCACGCCCCACCATTCATCGCCGCCTCTAGCTTCGGGTGGTATGCCGAAAAGCTTATCTCCAACTATTCTTTCGGTTTCTTGAGCCGAGCCTTGTGTGTTTGGAGGGAAAGTTGTTAGAATTAATTCACCAGCTCTTTGCGGCGGAATTTGGTTTCCTACTGTGCCAAAACCATGAATATCGGCATTATCTTTTGCGCCAGGAACGCTTGTAATTGGAACCATACTGCCTGTATTAGGATCCCAAACATGATCAATACCTGAGATATTGCCGCCAGCTGGGAGACTGCCGACTGGCGTTCCGCCCGATCCGCCTGGCACAGTCGGATCTCTATCATCTCTACCGCTAGTGCTGCCTTGGGAGTTACCGCCAGTTTGAAAAACGAAGGGAGGTTTAACAGGATTAGGATCGACTACTTTAGGCTCAAAAGGCGGCCGTTCAATGTTTGATGTATTGCGACCCCATGCTGGTTGTGTAGCCGCTATGCCATTTACGTTTTTGATGTAAAAATCATTGCCTGGGATTGCAAAGCCATTGCTTGTAAAGCCACGGTCAGCTAAATCGCCCACCAAAACATTAAAGGAGAGGTAATCGCCAGAATTTAGCGCTGTTGTTTCTGTGCAGCTTGCATTCACACATACCACACCAGTGATAAAATAGCGATGCCCTTCGGGTACAGAAGCTCTCCACTCTATTGACTCCAGCCTGTATCCGTAAATATTGCTGTCTTTATCTTGGGCATGCGGATCGCCTTTGTGCACTATTATTGGGAACTGCTGACCTTGAAGTTCGTTTATGTACCAGTTTAAAATATTTTCATCTAACCTGCTGCTAACATATAGGAGCGTTTCTCCCTTTCCTTCGCTATCAATTTCAGTTTCGGCCTTTACAATGCGAGGGGCGCCAAATCGAGATGCTGCCAAATCGCTTAACGACATTTTGAGTTTGAAATTCATGCCATCGGTTTGCCTGTCTAGAAAGAAGAAGTTAACGGCATGTTTGGAGCCTAATTCCCAGTCTCTTTGTTCGGCATATTCTCTAATGTTTATTTTTGCAGGGGCAGCCAAATGCGTGCCTCCTAAATCAGCTACCAATTCACCGTCTATAAATATCCACATATCATCGTCGCCTATAAATTCGAATACGTCATTTGCGCCAGTGTATTTAAATTCGCCAGTGCCAGCTAACGAAAAAGCATAAGAGTGCAGCTTTGACCGAAGATTCGGATTTTGATTTACTGTAGCTTGTGCTGCATTTGGATTTTGCGGACCTCCATTATTTCTCCAAGCTCTGCAATCTGCTCCCAGATCGTAGCCGTGGTCTGTTCTGGGGCACCAAATATTCAAGCTCTGCAAGCCCCATGTTGCATCGGGATTATAAGCAGGGTGGCTGGGGTTTTGGAATTTATCGAGCGGGAAAAAGCCTCCGTCTGTTCCGCGACCCTGGCAGGGCGAGGTTCCAGCTCCATAGCAAGCCCAGTCAACTCTGGTATTGTAATCGTATTCTATTAGGTATGTTCCATCATTCTGCCTGTTGAGTTCTATTATGTCGTTAACTCGTTTTGAACGATGGGTATCGGAAAACCAGGTTTCAACATGCTGCCCATTGCAACCGCCATTTCCTAGCCGTGGGCGAGCGCAATAGCGATATCTTATGTGATCTGGGTCTCCATCTTCTCCAACTATGTTTTCAGGACTGCAGTTTGCTATGTCGTAATGTAATTGATTTTGAACCATGCCTCTGGTTACGTAAACATCGTTTTGCCAGCATGGATTATTTATGGTTTGATCGGGCCCGTTTGTATAGCCTCTTCTGCCTATGTTGTTATCGCAGTTATCTTGCCCGTATTTAAGCGGTGTGCCGCCTTCGTTGCAATACATATATCTATTGCCTTGAAAGCATATTTGATTGCTTTGATTATCTATTGTTTTGCCTTGACTGGTAGCAGCAGGGTTGCTCCCGGCGCATACACCGCTTCCCCACAGATCGGAGTCGAACATTTCAAAGCCTAAATCTTGGTCACTCACCTGGAAATGACGGATTATTATGTCTAGCTCTATTCTATCTTGAGCGAAAGCAGCACTGCAAGCTAACAGAGCGAAAGCGAAAATTTGAGATACCTGTTTTTTCATAGAAACTCCAAGGCTATTATATATATGTAAATATAGTAATTTTTTCGCCTTTTGGCTAAACTTTTGTCACTTTTAAGCCTTTTTGTCAGTTTTGTGTGATATATCCCCCCTTGTTTTTAACATTTTCTTAATTTCCTATATTACCACTGCTTTTTATTTTTGGATACTAGGTAATGAGTAATTTTTCTGATTACGTAAATGTTTTGCTTTCTTTGGCTGGGGGCATTGGCGTTTTTCTCTTGGGGATGAAGTTCCTTTCCGATGGCTTGCAAGCAGCTGCGGGTGATAGGCTTAAAATCCTTATAGGCATGGCAACGAATAACCGAGTGTTCGGAGTTGGCGTTGGAGCCTTGGTTACAGGCACAATACAATCCAGTACGGTTTGCACGGTTTTGGTTGTTAGCTTTGTTGACGGCGGCCTAATGACCCTTGCACAGGCGGTTGGCGTTATTATGGGCGCAAATCTAGGGACCACCTTAACCGGCTGGATTCTAACAATCAAAATAGACCAGTACGGAATACCGCTGGCAGGCATAGCAGCTATTATATACATATTCTCAAAAAGGGAAACCGTTAAGTATATAGCCCTTGGAGCCTTGGGGTTAGGCTGTGTATTCCTCGGTTTGCTTTTTATGAAAAGCGCAATAGAACCGGTCAAAAACTACCCTGAGTTCGTGGAGGCTTTCAAAATTTTCCAGGCAAATGATTATTTCGGGGTTCTGAAATGCGCCGCCATAGGCTGCCTTCTAACCGTTATAGTGCAATCCAGCACTGCTACCATTGGCATAACAATGGTGCTGGCAAGCCAAGGTCTAATAGATTTCAAAACAGCTGCAGCCCTTGTTCTAGGTGAAAACCTCGGAACAACAATAACAGCTGTTATAGCCTCGCTTGGCGCAAACAACAATGCACGGCGAGCGGCGTATTTTCACGTGCTGTATAACGTTATAGGCGTGTTTTACGCAACGCTTTTTTTCCAAACCTTTGTAGGCGCTGTGGAATGGGGAATGAATGCCTTTCTTGGCATATCAGATTTGAACAGTCTTGATAATGTTGCTATTGGCATAGCTGGCGTGCACACTGGGTTTAATATTTTCAATGTATTGGTATTTTTGCTTCCTTGCAGGCTTGTGGCGCAGATTTTGGAATCGGACTTGGCAACGAGAGTTTTTATCAGCCTGAAAATGCTTCGCAAAGAAGCACCGAATTCGCCAGAAATTGAAGATCTGCTAACGGTAGTCAAGCGCGGCAGAGATTCTTATATTCAGTTTATAGAGATAGAAGGCCGTGTTAAAAAAGTTTTGGATTATATGGTAGGCCAGCTGAAAATCAGCCTGTTAAATTTAAGAAACTGCATTGAAAATACCGAAAAAGACAGCCCGGAAATAGAACAAATTTTTATAATGGAAAAGCAATGCGATAAAATAAAAACAAGGCTTCAAGGCATTTTAACAAGTTTTATCGGGAGTGAAGAAACAGCAACGCCAGCCGTTCAGCAAAGAATTTTCGCTTATGAAAGAATTTTCGATAGCATGGAGAGTGCTTCAGATTACATAGCGCAGGTGGCAAAGTTGCGCCTTAGGCTTTTGGATAAAAAAACAGATTTGCTCGATTATCAAAAACAGGATTTATTTAAACTAAACGAACTCATTTCCGAAGCTATAGACAATATGCTTTCGGTTTTGGAAACTTCGCAAAGGTATAATCCTCAAGTAGTAGAAAACCACGAAAAGAAATTCGCGGAGATAAAAGACTACATTCGCGGCATGAGAACGGTATTTTGGGATGTTTCCAGCGGAACCATAACCGACACTATAGTAGATGATTCCTACTCAAACATGCTAACCGCTTACCGCAAAATCCGTGACCATTTACGCAGCACCGGCAACGCCTTTTTTGGAATAGATAGGGATTAATTGTCTGAGCCTAGGAAACGACGGACTATAGCCGCTTTAGCTACTCCTTCTGGGGTTAGCGCTATTGCAGTGGTGCGGGTTAGTGGCCCTGCTGTGTTGGCTGTTTGCAAAGCGGTTTTCCCGGGTTTTGATATGAAACCCCGAACGGCAAGGTTGGTAAATGCGGCTATTGATAATTTATTGGCGATATATTTTCCTGCTCCAAATTCCTATACCGGCGAAGATGTTTTGGAATTATTTCCGCATGGAAATCCCTTTATTGTTCGTAAATTAATAGAAGAAATCTGCAAAGTTCCGGGCGTACGGCTTGCAGAGCGAGGTGAATTCACCGAACGCGCTTTCTTAAACGGCAAACTGGACCTAACCCAAGCCGAAGCCATCGGCGATATTTTATCTGCCAACAATTCAAAAGCTCTAGCCAACGCTCAAAGATTATTAACCGGCGAAATTTCTGCAGAAATAAAATCATTGGCAGAAAAGGTAAAAGAAATTTCTGCATTATTGGAATTGGAAGTGGATTTTGCAGAAGATAATTGTCAGAGTCAAGTTCCCCTCTTGGGAGGGGTGCCGAAGGCGGGGTGGGATATTTTGCAGAGTTTGGAGAATTTGAAAAAACGATTTCGCAAGAGCGGCTGGGAGTTGCCCAAAGCGGTTTTGTTTGGGGCACCTAATGCGGGCAAGTCAACCTTGGTTAATGCGCTTATCGAAGAGAATAGGCTGATTGTCAGCGAAACTCCCGGCACCACCAGGGACTTCGTAGAAGTCCCCTTGCATCTCCCCAGCGGCGATATTTTGCTAATAGATACCGCAGGCCTTGCGAACGCAGCCCAAAACAATATCGATGAACAAGCCATGCAAAAAACCAAAGAAATTTTAGAAAAAGCAAATTTAAAAATTTTGGTAGTAAATATTTCCGTCCCGTTGCCAACCGAGTATGATGAATGGAAAAAAAATGCCGATTTAATTGTGGGAACCCACGCAGATTTGGAAGCAGTAGCTAGTGGCCAATGGTTAGCGACCAGCGGGCCTAAGGGTTTTGGGATTAGAGAATTAAAAGAAAGCTTGAGTGATATGCTTTTCCCAAAAGAAGAAAGCGAAGAAGTTTGGATAAGCAGCGAGCGCCAAATTGCCTGCATAAACAGAGCGGAAGAGTGCGTGCTGGGAGCCAAAGAAGCGTTGGATCGGGGGCAGGTAGAACTTGCCGCATTTGAAATGCGCGAAGCAAGAAAGGCCCTCTGCTCAATCACAGGCGAAATTTCAGATGAAAGCGTTTTGAACGCCATATTTGATAATTTTTGTATTGGCAAATAATTTCTACATTCCCTACATGTCTTTTGTAAAAATTATCGCTTTTGATTTGGAAACCACCGATTTGGATCCTACCAAAGAGGAAATAATTGAAATAGGCGCAATTCTGTTTTCTGTGAAAGAAAGCAGAGGGCAAATTGTTCCGGAAAAACTGGAGGTATTTGAGTCTTTTATAAAAGCTACAAAGACTATATCGGAAAAGGCCACCAAAATTAACGGTATCACAAACGAAATGCTTAAAGACGCTCCGCCTTGCGCAGAAGTTTTGAAAAAATTCAAAAGCTTCTGCGATAATGCCAACTGCCTAATTGCGCACAATGCCCCATTCGACACCAGTTTTTTGAATATGGCTTATGGCAAACATTCAATTTTAGCTCCAAGCCTCCCAATTTTAGATAGCATAAAAATAGCCCGCAACACCATACAGCTACCCGACTACAAACTTGGCAACATAGCCAAAGCATTTGAAAACAGAAATGAAATTTCACTAAAAATCAAAGATGCTTCCATGCACCGTGCCGTTTACGACTGCGAAATGCTTATGCACATTCTGGTAGCTCTCTTGCGCAGCAGGCTCTCAAACGAAGAATGGGTGGCCCAAAGCTTTTTGCAAGCCCTTAAAAAGAAAGATATTCACCAAGACTTAGCGCAGATAAAACCAGTAAAGCCGAAGGCAGCGGGTTTGTTTTAGTGGTTGGCGATTGTTTCTTCTTCGGTTCTTAGTCTTCTAAGTGCAACTCCCAAGTTCTTTAATTTGCGTAGCAGCAGAGCTATGGCTAACAGCATAATGGCTATGCCGGCGATTATTGGGATTAGCGATGTTTGCTGAGATTCTTTGGCGGGCAAGTAGTAGTCTGCTTTTAGGGTTATGCGTTTTGCGATTGCTTCGGTAGCTGGGACTTTCCAGCGGAGAATGTTTGGGTCTTCGCTTTGGACAGCCATATCTATAGGCTCGCTGTTTATTAACACTGCACTTTTCGGCAAAATAACGGAGTATTCCCAAAAAGCGGAATCGTTCATTAATCCCATGGCAAATTCAGATATGCTTTCTTCGGGAATAATATAGCCGTCTTCGCCTTCTATGCTTACGTTTAGTATGCGTTCAAAGGAGTAGCCGTTTTTTAGAGTGTCTATTTTCTTTAATGAAATATAGCCAACAAAATCTTGCTCAATTTTTTCGTTGCTTTCCCAGGTAAGCAGGTTCTTAAATAAAACCCTAAAATTCAGCGAATACGCCGAATCTTTTTGCTCAAACCAAGCCGTATCAAATTTAACGCCAGGGATTGAAGTATAATCTTCTCTTATACTAATCAATAAGTTGGAATCCAGATCGCTTGGGTAAAGGCTTGCCTGAAACACAGCGCTGCCATCTTGGCGAATCTCAATAGAATCGGAATACTCCTCTACGCACCCCAAAAGACACAAAAGCAGAAAAAGGAAAAAGAATTTCATGCTGGTAATGTAGAAAAATTTTCATTGAGATGCTTAGGTGGCATTCAAAATTTCACCCACGTTGTCTAAAACCACCCGCAAATTTGCTAAAAAATCGTTGTTTCGCAAATTTATAAAAGCAAAATTTTCTTGTGTTGCGGCTGCTTCCAGTGCTTCTGCAACTTCAGACAATTCAATTGCGCCTACATAAGCAGACATGCTTTTTATCGCATGAATATGAATTGCGTATAGAGGATAGTTATTGTTTTCCAAAGCTTTTTTAGTCTCTTCAATTTTCAGCAAGCCATCTCTGTGGAACAAAGTGAGCATTTTCATATATTTTTCCATTGACTTGCCCGCTGTAGCCATGCCTTTGTTGGTATCTATGCCTTTAATTTTTAGAGTATCATCGTTTTTTTCAGTGGTTTTTTCTTCTGGTATTTTATGCTGTTTGGGTATCCATTTTTTCAGAATAGCATCTAATTTAACTATATCAATGGGCTTTGATAAAAAATCATTGAAACCATTTTCCAAAAGCATTTCTTTTATTCCGGAAACAGCGTTAGCAGTGAGCGCAATAATTGGCAAATCTTTATAGCGCAAGTCTTCATTTGCCAATTGCCTTATATACTTTACTGTTTCAATGCCGTCCATTTCGGGCATCATGTGATCCATAAATACAAGGTCGTATATTGTACCCTTTTTAATTTTTTCGAGAGCTTCCAAGCCATCGCTTGCGGTATCGATTTTCAAACCGTAAGGCTGTAGCAAGCCCTCTGCCACAAAAAGATTAGTTTCTACATCATCTACAATTAATACGCTGCCGTGTGGCATGTGTTCACGCACAATACCTATTTTTTCCGTTTGCCTTTTATCGGAAAAACGGAAATTTTGCAAATTTTCGATAACCTCTTTTCCAAGCACGGCAGTTCCTAATTGCTTTTGCATAATATGCACGGTAAAAGCCGAGCCTATGCCAGGCACGCTTTCAACCTCTATTTTTCCTTGCATCATTTCCACCAGTTTTTTGGTAATGCTCATGCCAAGGCCCGTGCCTTCAATCGTGCGGTTAGCCTCCATGTTAAAACGCGAATATTCATCGAAAAGCCTTGTTACCTGCTCTTTGGTCATTCCTATGCCTGTATCGCTTACTTTGGCAACAAGGCGCACCATTTCTTCAGCTTCGGCTTCTGAGTATATTTCCAGTGTAACATGCCCTTTTTTCGTATATTTAAAAGCATTGGAAAGCAAGTTGTTCAGTATTTGCTTAACGCGCAATTCGTCTCCGAATAATTCTGCGGGCATTGTTTCAGAAATTTTGAGCGTGAATTCAATTGGTTTCTCGCCAATGCGCATAAAGTTCAAGTTTACCGTATCGTAAATTAAGCTGGCAATTTCGTACTTTATAGGCATCAGCTCGAATTTTTCTGTTTCAACTTTGGAAATATCGAGAATATCATTGATTATTCCAAGCAGCGTATAACTGGAATTGTGAATTCTATTAAGAGCGTCTATTGTTCTGGGGGGGTTATTTTCATGGTTGAATTCAATTTCGGTAATGCCTATAATTGCATTTACGGGTGTGCGAATTTCATGGCTCATTTTTGCAAGGAAATTGCTTTTTGCCCTAGAAGCTTCATTTGCCGCTTCTACCGCTTGTTTATAGAGTTCTCTTGTTCTAATGTTTTTTACAAATAAAATGCTCACTATAATAAGCATCAGCAAAACGATGGACGTGGTTACAGATAAAAAAACCAAACGCTCATAAGTACGTTTCTTTGAGTAGTCGTAAATGCGGCTTGTCCAGTCTTTTACAATACCATCGGTTTCGACGTGGCTTTTGGCTTTGGAAATGATAGAGTGCAAGGTCTCTTCGTTTTTGTTTATCCCGAAATATGATTCCGACAACGGTGTTCCAAAACGGTAATTTACTTTATAACCGGGTTTTTCGCGATAATTCATTTGGAGGTAAAGTTTATACTCATTTGTCATAAATAAATCTATCTCGCCTTTTTCCAAGGCATCTAAGGCTTCGTATTGAGTATTATAATGCTTAACATTGGTGTTATCGGAGAACCATCTATTGTACATTTCTTCGTGGGCGGTTCCGCGTACAATACCCATGGTTGATTGTATGGTTTGATATATATCTAGATTGGGGTAATCTGATTTTGATAATAGCACATAGTGGAATCTTGCGTAGGGGCCTGCCCACAGAAATTTATCTCTCCGTTCCTCGGTAAATAATAATTCTGAAATTAAGGCTGCTTCTCCCGCCACTAGCTTTTCTAAAAGGCTTGCAAATGCGGTGTTTGGGTCGGCCACTACTTCAAATTCAATATCTGTAAGCAAACTTATTTCGTTTAAAATATCTGGAGCAATGCCTTGAAATTCTTTATCTTTTACGCTGTAGAAACTGGTTGGGTAATTATCGTGTTCCAAGACTATGGGCACTTTGGCATCTCTTGCTACCAAGCTATCAATATAAAATTTTTCGTTGCTGGTAAGGGTTCTGTAAAATTTAAATTTTGCGTATTCCTGATTGCCTTCTTTGTATAGTTCATACAGTTTGTTGATTCCGCCTGCAGATATATATTTATTTATAACCGATATAATTGGTTTAAGTTCGTGATTTGCAGTGGCCAGTGAAACAGGGGTATATGCTAAGGGAAAAAGCGTTCGAAAATTTAAATGAGGATGGTGGCTGTAAGCATAAGAGACTACAGCATCTGTGATGTAAGCATCAATAATGCCCAGTTCCAGTTTTTTAATTGCATCTTGAATGTTTTGCACATCTACTATTTCAAATTTGAGTGAAGGATAAGCATTGAGAATTGTTTGATCGGTTACAGAGCCTTCGGGAAAGCCTATTCTAAGGCCATTAATATCATTTTCTGTTTTAATGTTTGTTGATTCTCCGTAGCTAAGAATTTTTAGAGATCGTGCTGTGATAGGGTATGTCATGTAGTAAAACAGTTTCCTTTCGGGCGTTGGGGTAAGCTCTCCTGTGAAATCGAGCTTTCGCTCATCTACTCCTTTTTTTAAGAAATCCCAAAGGTGAATTTCTTGGACAAATGGTATGCCAAAAAGTTCTGAAAGCAGCTCGCAGAATTTTGTTGTAAAGCCTGCAAGTGTGCCATCCGGCAACGTTAATGCCTCTGCTGATAGCACGCTTCCATAAGAAAAGTTTTTCCTCGTAGCTTTTAAAGCTTCTATTTCGGCTATTTCCTCTGCCGTTATGCCAGGGATTTCGCGATAGGATTTTATGGAATTAATATCAAAAACAGGCTCGTTTGACCCTCTAATATAGGCTACACTTCCAGTTATTATAGCAATGCTCAAAAAAAGAAGCAAAGCAATATATTGTTTTTTCACAATAGGTAATATAGAAAATACTACCGACAAAAAACTGAATCAGCGAACAAACTAAGCTTTGCCAAGTAGCATTCTCTATTAACCATAACTACTCCTTATTGACAGAAATATACAAAATTTTACTTTTTTGTCAATAAACCTGGTCTGAAAAATCATGATCCCTAAAAAAACGCTAAAATCCGTCAACAGTTGTTATCAAAATGAGGGGGGTATGTATTTCTCGCCGTTTAATTACGTCTAACCAGTAAAAACAAAAAACGGAGGTTTTTATGGAAAAAGCAGTTCTTGGGCGCTACGCTCAGCTAACGCAAGATTTGGCGTTCAAAAAAGTATTCGCCGCGGAGGAAGACAAAGAATTGCTGATAGCAATGCTGAACTTATTCCTGGAGTACCAGCTGGCCCACCCGATAGAGGACGTCGCCATCAAAAATCCCTACGTGCCGGGGCAGACCCCGATCAACAGGGA
>JAITFT010000071.1 GCA_031281155.1 Candidatus Fibrimonadaceae bacterium | reverse complement strand
GTTAAAGCTATATGGGATGGATTGAAACGTTTGCATGATACTCATGAGACTTTTCTTGTTATAATGAAAGAGATGGGAGGAAATAATTGTGGGTAAAGGGAAGTCCCCAGAGGGGAATTTATCGTTAATATTTTTCCTGTTTTCGTCAGTTTTGAAAATTGGGTGTCCCAAGCGAAAAAAAGCGAAATTTTTACGGAATAATTCCCCTCCGAGGAGGGGTGCCGAAGGCGGGGTGGGACCGGCGTTGGGCTAGGAATATGCACTTTCGCTCAGGAATAGGTTCCTGCAACAATGGATGCGACAAAAGCATATTGACTACAACTTCAATACCTTGCTTTATATCTTTGTCTGGAATATGAATCGTTTCAAGCCCTAAAGCCTTAATGTAGCTTTCACGATGCATATCGTATTCAAGCTTGTAGTCATGGGTATAGCCATCAATCTCAATTATTACGCCAGTGTCTGAGCAACAGAAGTCTGCGATGTAATTGCCTATTACTCTCTGCCTGTCAAAATCCAGGCCGTTTATTCTCTTCTGCTTTATTTGATTCCATAAAAGCACTTCGGATAAAATACCGGCTTTGCGCAGTTTTGCTGCGCGCATACAAAGCTTAGCGTTGTAGCTTATGAAAATCATGCCTGTAAAATACAAATCCAAGTCCCACCCCGCAAACTTCACGGCAAACTGCCCCTCCCCAGAGGGGAATTTATCATTAATATTTTTCTAGATTAGCACTCAATGTCCGTTTCACCAATATCCATCCTAAAAACTCTGGTAATCCTGCTGATCGGAGTTCAGGCAATAAAGGCTCAAGTTCTCGCCGTCCTTGAAGTAGTTCCAGCTGGTGAAGAAGCAGAGCTAAGCATCACCGAATTTCGCCACCTAACAGACGAACTCCGAACTCAAGCACGTGAGGCTCTCCCTAGAAACTACTCCGTCCTAACACGAGACAACATTATACAGCTAATACCGCCAGAAGAAATAGAATGTATCGCCGAAGGCTGTGCTGTGATCATCGGCAGAGCGATAGGCGCTGAATACGTAACTCAAGGCTTCGTAGGCAGGTTTGAAGGTATGCTCACCCTCACTGTGGAACTTCATGAATCCATGAGCGGTAACATGCTTGGCAGTTTTGTCACCGAAAGTGAAAACGCAAGAGGCCTACTCAGCACAATAAGAGAACGGGCACCGAGACTTTTTGCTAGAATTTCGAATACAAATGTTTTGCCTGTCCCTGAAACGCAGGCTGAAAAGTCTGCGGAAAAACAACCCGCAGAAAACGAGATAGATATACGTGAAGAGTTGCCTGAGCCTGTTCGAGTTTCAAGCGATGCCGATAAACGCAGGGAGCTGCTTGGAACGGTTCAGGTCTCCAGAGTGCACGCAATAGACGAATTTAGGGGTACCTACAAAAGCCCTCGCCGGGCAATGTTTATGTCGCTGGTGCTGCCAGGCTCTGGGCAAATGTATGTTGGCACAACGCAATCACGCTATATCAGAGGCGCTTTTTACATGGCAGAGGAAATTGCCCTTATTTCCGGTTTATATTATTACTCAGTCCATAAATACGATAAACAAGTGAAAAAATATCAAAACTTTGCAAAAGATAATTTCAAAGTCAGCAATTATGAAAGCGCAATGAACAGCCTTTTTAACGAAGAGTACAAAGATAAATTTCAAATGCTATATGGCTCGGAAAGAGAAAATTATTGCAGAGCCTTCTATGGAAGTTCCGCTAACCGAAGCTGCATTGAAAATTTTGGAATAAATTACAGCAACCACCCCGGCGATAATACCCCGCTTTTCTACCCCAACGAATTTTACCGAATTATTGGAAACGAAAACTTTATCCTTGGCTGGGTCGATGCTGCGCAAAACCCAGGCGTAAAAGAAAACCTGTTTACCGAAAATCCCCAATACATGCCGCTAGGCACATCTGTTGACCGCGACACATATATGTCAATGCGCAAAAAAGCCAACAGCCTCGCAGACAGGCAAGCAATCTTTATAGGCGCAATCCTCCTAAACCACATAGTCTCTGCCATAGATGCCGCACTAGCCGCAAAAGCGCACAACAGCACCCTCTACGAAGAAAAAATTTCTTTCCTAGATAAAATCCGCTTGGGAAGCGACATTCACATTGGCGAAAACTTCAAAGCCGGAGCAGGATTGTGGTATTATTTTTAACTTTAATCCTAATATCTCTATCCTTCTCCCAAACCGTTATTTCCATTGATGAAAATATATCGCGCAACAAGGAGAAAAGCTTGGCTTTTGCCTTGGTTGGTTCTGCCGTGCTGCCAGGGTCGGGGCATTATTATTTGGGCGAAAAATCGCGAGCGAACGCTTTTTTTTGGGTTGACGCCGCTTTGTGGATTTCCGCAGGCACAATGTATTTTTACGGCGATAATCAAT
This sequence comes from Candidatus Fibrimonadaceae bacterium, assembly GCA_031281155.1. Classification (GTDB taxonomy): domain Bacteria; phylum Fibrobacterota; class Fibrobacteria; order Fibrobacterales; family Fibrobacteraceae; genus Fibrimonas. Next base: position 2,278 of record JAITFT010000071.1, on the reverse strand, counting down.
TGGAAAATGCGAGAGGCCATGCAGTTAAATATGCCGGTGCTGCCGGCGCCCCAAAAGACCTTAGATTTCTGAACATTGTTGGAGAATACAGAAGCAGAGGCGGCTCGCTTTATCAAAATTCAAAACCCGATAACAACGAAGACTACAACCAGGCAATGATTAGAGCAGGCCTCGATCCAGAATTGGATTACCCTTATGAATACGGCTATATTTGGGATTGGGGTTCAAGCAATAACCCGGAAAATACCGCTCGCATGGCTGAGTATAACCAAATGCTTCGCCGCCATCGCATTGCAAAAATCACATTTCAAGCAAGTCTCGGCGCAATGGCTCTAAACAGAATTTTGGCCGTTTTTGATGCCGCGCGAATTTACAGGCAAACCGCCTCAAGTCTTTCTCATCTACAAATAACTCCTTTTGCAACGCCCTGGCAATCTGGTTTTTTGGTGAACTATGAATTCTGAAAAAGCGCCCTTGTTATCTGTGCGCAATTTATCCGTTGCTTTCAGCGATTTGCGAGTTACAGACAATGTCTCTTTCGATATTTTCAACGGCGAAATTTTTACGCTGATGGGAGAATCGGGCTGCGGCAAAAGCGTTAGCGCCATGGCCATACCAGGGCTGCTCCCCTACCCCAGCGGCCGCATAGTAAACGGCAGCGTTCTTTTTGAAGGCAAAAATCTTTTGGAATTATCAAGCAAAAATATTGAGCAAATAAGAGGAAAGCGCATTGGCTGCGTTTTTCAAGAACCCATGCAAGCCTTAAACCCCGTTGTCAGCATTGGAACGCAACTCTTAGAGGCAGTTCGCTTTTTGCCAAAAGACCAAAGAAAGCAAAGAATAAACGAACTCTTGGCAAAATCGGGTTTCAAAGACCCAGAGCGAATTTTGAAAAGCTACCCGCACGAAATGAGCGGCGGAATGCTGCAAAGAATTGTAATCTGCATAGCTCTTGCGCCTAGGCCATCATTAATTATAGCAGATGAACCAACAACAGCCATCGATGCAAATCTCCAAACCGCTATTATGGATCTTTTGAAAAGCCTCTGCTCCGAAGAAAAAATTGCCATTCTCCTAATAACGCACAATGCCGCATTAGCCGCAAATTATGCAAACAGAATAGCGGTAATGTATGCAGGCCAAATTGTAGAATGCGGCAATACAAATGAAATTTTAAACACGCCCAAACACCCCTATACAAAGGCCCTGTTAAACGTAGTGCCAACAAAAGGCAAAAGCCTAAACGACCTGAAACCAATCCCAGGCTCCGTCCCAAATCCCAAAGACTTCGACAATGGCTGCAGATTCAGATTTAGATGCGAGCTTGCAAAAGAGGAATGCGAATATGATCCTCAATGTTGAAAAGCTGTCTGTTACATTCCGCTCCAAGGGCGGGGTGGTTTATGCATTGAAGAATGTTTGCTTTTCGCTTAATGAGGGCGAAGTTTTGGGAGTTGCGGGGGAATCCGGAAGCGGGAAAAGCACCATCGCCAATGCTTTGGTTGGCCTTGCTCCGTGGGAACCTGGCGGCGTTTATAATCTTTTTGGAGAAAGGGTAAAAAAAAAAAAAAAGAAAAGCTTTGCTATTGTTCGCAAAAAAATACAAATGGCTTTTCAAGACCCATATTCCTCGCTGAACCCAAGAAGCACAGTTTTGGAAATTATAACAACGCCTCTAATTGCGCGAGGAATTTCAAAAAACGAAGCCATCGCAAAAGCAAAAAAAATGCTAGATTTGGTAGGTCTTTCAAATGCCGATGCGAATAAATTTCCGCACGCATTTTCCGGAGGGCAAAGGCAACGCATTGGCCTTGCCCGTGCCCTTGTGCTTGAACCGAAAATTTTAATCTGCGATGAAATAACCTCCGCTCTAGACCTTAGCGTACAAGCTCAAATTTTGCACTTGCTAAACGACTTGCGAAAGGAGCTAAACCTTTCTCTGATTTTTATTTCACACGACATTGCTGTCATGGAAATAATTTCAGATAGGATTATGCACCTGAAAAACGGTGCCTCGTCCGCTGAACAGGAATAGGCAAGCGAGCCTCTTTACAACCCAAGCCTCTTTTTTAACTCCGCAAGCTCGGTAGCCTGCGCTGCAAGCTCAGCATCTTTTGCCGCAAGCTCGGTAGCCTGTGCCACAAGCTCGGAATCCTTCTCCGCAAGCTCGGTAGCCTGTGTCGCAAGCTTGATATCCTTCTCTTCTATCTTGAGGTACAACTCACCAAAAGTATCATCCAAGTATTCACGGTAGTAACGCTCCTTGTCCAGCTCCTTG
>JAITFT010000026.1 GCA_031281155.1 Candidatus Fibrimonadaceae bacterium | reverse complement strand
TTTGTTCCCATCAAAAAACTCGAAAAAGGCTCGCCGCCAAGGCGTGGATTTTCCGTGCTAATGCTTTGGTTTTTATATAAAGCGGTTAAACCAAATAATGATCCATCGCCAAATTTTTTAATTGGATACTCTGCCCTCGCACCCAAAAGCAATTTGCTCTGAAGTTCAAAAAGCGGTTCGCACTCAAAATTAACCGTTATTTCCTTGTTCGGATCTAAAGCTCTTTCGCTTATCAGCTCAATTTGCCCAAGCTCGTAATTCACCTGATAATCCACATCTCTAACTAAAACCTCAGCACCTGCTTTTAGCTTTTCGGAATTTGGAGCAATATCCAAACAACCGCCGCCGCTAACCGAATAACTGCTGCTCGGATCTCTAACGCTTATGCTTGAACGCCTGCGCTTTCCAATAGATTCAAAATAATAAAGAGAAGAAAACCGAGGGCTTCTCACAAATTCGACCTGCCCCGTGTAGAGAGTTGCCATGGCGGGGTCTATATTTCTCAAAGGTTCCAAACAGTTTTCCCTTGCTGTTATTTCTGGATTTGCAACACCTCTGCGGCTGTACCAAATTATATCACGGCATGGCAAAATCATATCGCCAACATATTCGTTGCCCTCTTTGGGAAAAATATCAATATTGCTTGTTAGTATTGCACCGGTTATTGTATCAGCAACACCAAGCATTCTCAGGTGGTCAACGGCATTTCTTGAACGATCTTTCATTCTCAAAATAAAATTGCTCGCATTCTCAGAAGAAATACCAACATTATAAGCGTTTCTCAGCATTAGCCTATCTATATTCACAAGATCGGGAGAAGCAATGTCAAATTGAAGCAGCACAACTTCGTCTCCGTTTTTAACCGAAAAACCTGAGCGGCTTGTGCGATCATCTGCCCAGGAAGCAGCTAAAAGCGTATTTGCTCCTACGCTGCCTTTAAAACGTAAAATTCCTGTGCTGGCATCGAAAACATAATCTGTTCCAGGCTGCATTTCAACTAAGCGCAAGCCGGACTTTCTAATCGCAGTATTGCTTCCAGGCGGAAAATAAACACCAACAGCATTTTCTATTACATTGTTTACGCTGTTTAAATGGCTTCCTCTGTATATCTTTAAACCGCTTAGATTATGTCTGGGCGCTATTCTGTTGTTTATTCTTGCACTTACATAAGCATCTCTCATAGAGTGGTTTAGAAAGTAATATTTATAGGCGGTGAATTGCTTGTCTTGAATTTGGAATTCCGTGCTTTCATCTTTGCCCCTTATAGTGTAACTCTCTTGGCTGCCGGCATCTTGCGAAGCGATTGTGCTTAGCCGCCAGTTGCCGAATTTCCAGTCTGCCTTTATGCCGAATAATCCCTGGTGCTGCTCTGCATAGCCCGTGAGTTCTGTGCCGGCAAGGCCAAGCGATGTATTGCCGGCCTCTAGCCTTTGCAGAATATAATCTTCAAATTCGCCAGGCGTGGCTTCGGCGTAAACAATTCTAATTTTATTCCTAACGCCAAGCCCGCCTTCTGTATGGTTCAATTCTACCGTTATATTGCGCCCGATTTTACCATGCATAATAAAGCTGGGAACGTAAGATATGGTTGGCGTAGGCCATAGGCTATTTTCCTGGCTGCCGGGTATATTGTCCAAAACGCCCATGCCATGCAGGCGAATATCCATTGTGCCTTGCAATAACAGTTGCGGGCGATCAAAACCAAAGTCCTTCATCCAGGCTGGGATTTTCATGGGTAGCGAAATATTAAACAGCGAACCTTCGGCAGGTTCATCTACTCCTCCATCTCTTTGCCCTATAAGCGAATTAAGCCAAAGCCTGTTAAAGCCAATATCAAACATATCCATTGAATAATCGACAAGCTCCGGGTAGTAGGCAATCCAAAGCGGTATGGTATCGTTACTGGTGTTATTCACAACGCTTGCGCGTATATTTGTGGCACGACTTTCAAAATCTATCCCATGTTCATAAATTATCGGCGGCCTAGATGCCTTAAACGGTGCGCCATCCGAAATCCCCTTTTGCGGCAAAATACCGCTAAGAGGCTCTGCCTGCGGCGGCAAAGGAATGTATTGAACTTGACTTTTCGCAACAGAATCGCTTGGCTCTGCAAAACAAAAGCCTACCCACAGCATTGCTGCTACCATTGCCGTTAAAAAAAACATTGGAAATGCAATGTAGAAAATTCTATATTACCGCCATGCCACTTCATATTAAAGCTTCTGATTTAGACACTATACTTGGAATTTTTGCCAGTGAGTTGCCAGATATAGAAATTCGCGCTTTTGGTTCCAGAGTTGCCGAAGAAGAGCCACGCCCCGAGGCAGACTTGGATTTAGCTCTTGTGGCCGGGCACATAATTTCCCTTGAACGCATGATAGCCATTGAACGCGCAATGGCAGAAGCAGGCCTTCCATTTGCAGTCGATGTTTTCGATTACTCAAAATTGACAAAAAAATTCAAAGATGCCATTGAAAAAGAACATATTGTGGTGAAGGAGAAAAATGTCTAAAATGAAAAATCGAGTTAATCAGTTGGTCGGAGCCATAGGGCTCTTAGTAATTGCTTTCGCAATCCCGCTTTTAATTTACGCTGCGCCAAAGTATTTTGGGCAAAAAAAGCTTATTGCAAATTTAGATTTAAATCTGCCGTTTTGGCTGTATCTAATTCAATTTGCTTTGGGTTTGGGTTTGGCTATAAATTTGTCAAAGGATTTTAAAAGCTGGCTTAGGTCTGTAGTTCCAAACCCAAAATCTCTGATTTCTGTTTGCGTAGTTGCCGCTCTTGCTATTTTCGTTTGCCTTGCCTGGGTTGAGCCTCGGCACAGGGTGCAGAGCGATGAGAGCATCTTTTTTTCTACTGCGCAGAATTTATATGCTCATCAGGTAGCGGGTTCTTGCGATGAGGGAGAATTTAACGAGAGAGGGCGTTTGGATTGCCAAAAGAGCGTGCATAATTTTAAAACTAAGGGTGTGCCGTTTTTATATGCACTTGGAATACCGATTTTTGGGCATAATTTAAAATGGGTTTTTCCCCTGCATTTATTTTTGCTTATAGCAACCATCTTTTTGCTCTTCTTTGCAGTTCGCGCCTGGACTGCAAACAACAACCTAGCTTTCCTAACCGCCGCAATTTTCGCTGCGCAACCCACAACGCTTTTCCAATTTCGCTCCACCTCCGTTGAGCCCATTTACACACTTCTATTCGCCCTTTCCGTTTTTGTATTCAAATGGGCTTGGGATAAAAACACAACAAAACACTGGGTTTTCCTGGCGCTAATACTAGCATTCTTCGCTCAAACAAGGCAAGAAACCGTATTCTGCCTAGGAGCCTTCATAGCCTTCGCAGCATGGCGAAACTTATCTACGCCAAATTCCCCTCCAGGGAGGGGTGCCGAAGGCGGGGTGGGTTTCTCCGCTTTTTTGCTTACGCTTTCGATTTTTTGCATACCGGTGCTTTTGACTATAAGCTATTACCAGGGGTATAATTTTCAAGGCGGGGAGTTTAGCGCACATGGGCATTTTTTTGGAAATTTAAAGCAGGCTTGGAATATTACGGTTAATACAGGGCTTACTAAGGAGGGTTTGCTTGCTAATCCCTTTTTAAGTTCGTTTAGCTATTTGACAGCATGCGGAATTTTAGTATTGCTGGCTTTTTCGATTATTAAAAAGCAATGGGGCATATTTCTCTTCTTATTATTGTATTTTCCGCAGATTTTTATGGTGCTGAATAATGTTTCGGGGGATTTGTCTATTGAGATAAACCAGAGATATACGCTTATTGCCTTCCCGGTTATGGCTTTTTTGTGCGCTTTTGCATTGGATAAGGCTAGCAGTTTTTTGCCGCAAAAAGAAGGGTTGTTTTTTGTGTTTGCTTGTGCGGCGGTTTTGTGGGGGAATACTTTGACTTATGGCGAGAGCTTTAAGAAGAACATAATGTATAGCCGAAATCATTTGACTACGGAAGAGGTGGAAATTCATAAATGGATTAAGAGTGCGCCCGAGAAAAATCGCATATTTATTTATGCGAGGCCTTGGCATTTTATTGGCTATGGAATGAATGCTATTCATTATAATTCACTGAATCCGCAGAGATTGCGTGAGCTTTTGTACAAATACGATGGCGAAGTTTATTATGTTAGAGGCCTGGATTGCTGGGACAGCCAAACCTATCACAAAAAGGCCGTTGAGCGTCGCATTGCTACTGTGTGCGATGGTTTTGAGCAACGTTTTGCGATAGATGAAAGTTCAATTTTTACCACCACTGTCACAAACAACTACCGTCTTATTATTGCCAGGCTGAAGGAGCATGGCGCAAGCGGGCAGTTGTTCGCTCCGCAGGAGGTAGTTGTTGAACTGCCGGAAAATGCGGAGTGGCTTGGCGTTCCTACCGAACACCGCCAAGATTGGGGTCAATTGCAAATTGATAAGTCTGTTACGGGCAAGCCCCTTACTATTGCGAAAAAACGCTACAGAAAAGGCATAGGCACACATGCCAATGGAATGCTTCGTTACGATTTGAGCGGCAAATATGAGAGGCTTACAGCGGTTTTGGGCTTAGATGAAGATGAGTTTTGCAGTAATGGCGCTCAGGTGAAAATTTTCGGTGATGGTAATTTGCTGGCGGATACTGGGCGGCTAGCGCAGGGTGCTGAATATTTGCTGGATATTTCTCTCTCTGGAGTTAGCCAGCTGGTTTTTGAAATAGATGGCCTGGGCGATATTAGCTGCGATCATATTGACATAGCTGTGCCGGTGCTGTATAAATGAAGCGTAAAGTCTTTTGGGTTTGACTATTAAAATACAAGCCAAAAAAAATACCAGATAATTTTAAAACCTCACTACAAGCCCGGCTCCATTAGGCACAACATAAAACGAAACCTTGCTCTCCTCTTCTTTTTCATCGAGCAGGCGATAAAAGTTTTTGCCCACCGTTCTACCAACGGCAATGCCAATCAAAGCCCCCGCAACAATGTCAGAAGCCCAGTGAGCCATCAAAGACATTCCTGCGCCTATAAACACAGCATAAGAATATGCCCCTACTGCAATAGCTGTGTTATCTGGGTTTAATTCCGCCAAAGCTGCCGCCATTGCGAAAGCGGTAGCTGTGTGGCTGCTCGGCCATCCGTTAAAAGCGCCTCGCCTGTAAACTCCAAATTTGAAATCGTCACTAAAGTCCTCTGTTTTTCCAGTTCGACCTCTAATATCCGGCTCATGGCGCCCCGTGAAAACCTTCATGCCGGAGCTTATGGAAAAGCCCAGCAATGCCGCTTGCCCAAGAGCAAGGCCGGTTATCTGCAATTCTTTATTCTCGTGGTTTTTGCCATAATAATAAAAGCCAAGAGGGGCAGCAACCGGAACCAGAAAACCTATTATCCCCGACGGCATTCCTGCATACATCAACTCTCTGTTGTTATATGCCACGCGATTCCATTTCCAATCGACTTCACTCACAATCATCCCATAAGTGGCAAATGTACCTACCGCATAATTCATTCCGTAATTGTGAGTAAAACTTCCCAAAAAATTATAGCCTATATTATTAAACATAAGCGAAAACGGAACTTGCTCTTCTTGCGCCAAAGCCTTGCTTGCGAAACAGGAGAAAACGATAAAAAAGAGAGTCGGCATAGCGAAGTGCCCCAAAATTAATTTTGAACATATTACATTGAATTCGCGCATATACGGAGAATATAGAAAAATGCGAGTAACGTGAGACTTTACATATCCGAGACAACAAACACAGCATAGCGGTTAAGTTCTTCGGCGTTGTAAGTCAAAATTGCTATGGCAACTTCGCCTATTACACGGAAACTTTTGAAACCCATTTCAATGCGCGGCAAAACATCAACCATAAAATCGTCTTTCAAATCTCTAGCGCTACCTACGCTACCAGAGCTAACTGCAGTAACAGACATTCTAAAAGCACTTCCAATTTGGAAATAAGCACTGCCGGAAGCAGCGGTTTTTACATAGCTGTTATCCCCTACCATTTCGCCAAAACCTACGCGACCCTCGTATATAAAAGATACGTTCCTAGCAAAAGCATCGTATTTAGTTACAGTGAGAATACCGCTCCAATCCATATCTCTATTAAGCGAAACGGGAACATCTGCCTGCAAAGCAATATGCGGATAAATCGCATACTTGGCACCTACATTCACTATGGAATTAAAATGGTTTCTATCGCGGCTTCTTGATGTAACCCACTCATCGTTGGTTCCGCCTATATATTTCGCTCCTATTTCAAATTTATCTGTTAAACCAAATTGAACATTTGAACTCAAAACTAAATCTTCATTGAGGTAAGTCCAAACTCCAAGACTGGCATGAGAAGCATCTGGAACCACTATCTCAGGACCAAGCGTGTAACGGTAATTATACATTGGATCCAAAGCGTAAGCATTAAATGCGAATATTATAAGCAGGGCGTAGCGTTTCATAAAAATATTTTCACTTTCTCTCTCAATTCTTGGGGGATGATCTTATTTAAAGTTTCTAAAATATATGATTTTGAATATTTCATTGAAAAGTGCGACAGGATTATGGTTTCGCAAGCCATGGTGCTACCTATTTTGCCCAAAACGGCTAATAAATGCTCTATATGGGAGTGACCTTTTTTGCGAGCCATATTCATTTCGCCAGGGTCTAGAAATGTGCATTCGCAAACTACTACGGGGGAATTCCAAACATGGCGTTCTTCCCACAGAGAATCGCCAATGCAGTCACCCATAAAAGACACCAAGGGTTCGCGAACATCGTTTGTGATTTCTACGCCGGAGTTTTTCATGGATATTATTTCTTCTC
>JAITFT010000113.1 GCA_031281155.1 Candidatus Fibrimonadaceae bacterium | reverse complement strand
AATTGCTCAAATTCTCCCTGCCACGTGCCCGAACTTCCTGTGCTTCTTCAATTAAAGAGCGACGAACACCGCAATTGTTTCTGCCTATCCATTTGCGATCGCCTAATTCCTTTGCGTTGTTTACAGGGGAGTTTGCGGGATTAGTGAATGGGCGCTGAAGGTAGATAACGGATCTATCACCGCCAAATATTTTTTATCGGTTAGCCAAGGGCGCAATCCTTCGTTATCAACATCCATATCTTCAGCTGAACTTTCACGATCTTTCACCACAAAAGGCAACGATGAAGTAAAACCAAATTTTTTGCCGTAACCGCCAGTGAGGATTTGGTAATGACTTCGTTCTACTGATGTTCTATCCTGATCCGATAAATATTCCCAAGCTTCTTTAAGTTCCGAATCATTGTCGCAATCCAAGCCAAAGTAGCGACCGCCTGCTCCATGTACAAGGAGTACGTTATAGTTTTCAAAAGTTTCCATAGGCTTGCTATGAGAAATAGCAAGGAAAATTTGGAGTAATATAAATGCTAAGAAAAACATTCTTTTCATATCAATACCTCGTGATATTCTCAAGTGAATCTATAAATTCGTTTCCAATGCGTAGCCACCAAAATGAAGGGATTTTATCAATACTCCATTTATCATCATATCGAATAAGAGCAAAATCAGCTGCGCATATTTTATTCTTGGCAGGGCATGTTTCGCATACACTAACTGCGCATTTGCCTAATGAAGCCGCAATAAAATGATGATAGAAAGAGCTGTTTATATCGCACTTCTTGTTATAATAAGGTAAGAAAGTTATACATTCATGGGCGTAAGTAAAACTGCCAAGAGTGTCTCCTCTATCGGATGATAAAGTAAAACCATAAGGATTGTTATTTATCAAGCACCCTCCTTCGTTCTTCCCCCACCAAAAATCATCGCAAGCAACTATCCAAGCGTTTTCAGCTACTGGAGACCAACTATTAACAATCATCGTTTTAGAATCAACGATAATATGACTGTCGCTCGAAAAAGACACCAAAACGGAATCATTTTTCCAGGGACGGAGTCTAGCATAAGATGTACCAACTAATAAGTCGCCAGTCTTGTAATTTTTCATTTCAGTATTCCAATTTAAGCTAATTTTCTGTGGTTTTTTACTACCCAAAGTCCATAACCAATAACCCTCCCCCGTAAGTGCTATAAACATAGTAGAATCAGCCCACTGTCGGCCACTTAATATTTGAGTATTGCGCTTTCCATGATTCACCTTAGCCTTCCAATAAACCTTTTCAAACCGCACATCCACCAACTTAAGCTCCCAGCCATAATAACTCGTGCCACTACTCCTAACAGGAATATTAGGGCTTGTAGTTTTCTCCCAAAGCTCATAAAATAAAATAGCGGTAGTATCACTAGCAAAACCCCAGCCTACCAAGCTAGCCCCACTATCGGTAACGCTAGTACAACCCTGCGGCAGAGCCATCAGCAGAGGCAGCAAAAGCAGCTTTTTTGGCATATTAAACACAGTCATAGCAAATTGTATGTAAATATAGCAAAAAAATCTGGTTTTGTCAAGCTTTTTGCTATAAATTTTGCGGGAAAAAGCATGGCTTTTATGCGAACATAAACGCTGCCGCCTGTTGGCGGCCACACCCCATCAAGCCCAAGGGCTTGCCCCCGCTAAAAGCGGGGAATTTGTTTGCACTTAGCTCTTGAGTGGCAGGGCTCTGTCATTGTTTTTGCAGTAAAAAGCGTTATTTCTGCACAACGCCGCATTCACAACTTTCAGCAAAATGAGCGTAAGGAAATTCAATTTGTTTGAACCCGCCTGTATGCCGAAAGGCATACGCAGTTGGCGGGTGAGGCTTTGAATTTTAGCGAGGCTTTGCGTTAAGAAAGTTGTGCGCGGCAAGGGGGATTTAAAAAGGGGGCACCCCCCTTTTTGTATTAAGCCATGCTATGAGCGATGAGGATGTTGCGCGAGGGAGGTAACTCATTGCGATTCTCCACATCTTTGCGTAAGTTATTTAGATTTACTCTACCATTTGCTCTTACTTCCTGCGCTTCCTCAATTAACGAGCGGCGAACGCCGCAATTGTTTCTGCCAACCCAATTGCGATCGCCCAGTTCTCTTGTGTTGTTAATAGGGGAGTTTGCGGGATTAGTGAACGGTCTTTGAAGGTAAGTAAGGGATTTATTGTCTTCAAAGACTCTGCCTGTTAACCAATTACGCAATTGCCTCATGTCCTTAGCTGAACTTTCATCCTCATCACGATCAGGAAAAATGAACCTTTCACCGTAACCACCAATGAGGTCTAGATAATTTTCTTGTTTAGTTTCTGTGGGATTTTCATTTGGCTTTAAATATGTCCAAGCTCCATCAATACTCGAATCATTATTACAATCCAAACCGAAGTATTCTCCGCCTGCACCATGAACGAGAATTATGTTATAATTCTCAAAAGTTTCCATTGGCTTGCTATGGGAAGCAACAATGAAAACCTGAGATAATATAAACGCTAAATAAAACACTTTCTTCATATCAATACCTCGTAATATTTCTAAGTGAATCTATAAAATCTCTTTTACCAAAAATCCAATATAAAGAACTTCTGTCTGGAAACCATCCTGAACTATAGTAAGTTACTTTTTCCCAAGTATAAGCAAAACTGCCAAGGGTATCACCTTTTTCCGATAATAAAGTAACATAGGAAGACATATCCATTAAACATACCCCCCCCCCATACTCCACCAGAAATCATGGCAAGAGGTTGTCCAAGCATTCTCGCCAACTTGAGACCAATCACTAATTGTCATTGTTTTGGAGTCTATAATAACTTGTCTATCGAATAACAAAATATAATCATTTTTCCAAGGGCGAAGCCTGACAGCTGGAGACAAACCAGCTAACAAACCAGGCTCATAGCTTTCCCTTTCAACATTCCAATTAAAATTAATTTCCTGTGGCTTTTTGTTACCCACGGTCCACAGCCAAAACTCGTCCATACCAATACCTATAAATATAGTAGAATCATCCCATTGGCTTTCTTAATACTGCGGTATTACGCCTACTATAATCTATTCGAGCCTTCCAGTAAACCTTTTCAAACCGTACATCCACCAGCTTAAGCTCCCAACCATAGTAGTTTGTGCCATAATTCCCAGTAGGAATACTAAATCTCGCAGTCTCTTCCCAAAGATCATAAAACAAAATAGCAGTAGTATCGCTAGCAAAACCCAAGCCTGCCAAGCTAGCTCCGCTATCAGTAACGCTAGTGCAACCCTGCGGCAGAGCCATCAGCAGAGGCAGCAGGGGGAGCAAAAGCAGCTTTTTTAACATATTAAACACAGTCATAGCAACAACCAAGTCAAAAAAGCGGAGGTGGCGATTTTGCAGCTACCTCAATGCCATCACCTGCTTCTTTGGCAATTTGGTTATGCGAGCCACAAGCGCAAAGTCCAACCCTTCTTTAAGCATGGACTTGGCTGTTTCAATAATGCCTTGGCTGATTCCTTGGGTTATACCTTGACTAATACCTTGGGTTATGCCTTGCTCAATGCCTTCTTCCCTGGCATACTCCAGCTGCGCTTTCCTGTCGGCGCGAGCCATCATGCGTGAAGTGTACTGACTGAATTCCATCTTGGTAAAGGTAGAAAATTTAGCAAGCTTAAACAGCCTGTCAAAAAACTTACCCCGCAGCTGCTTAGGCCTGCTTTTAAGCTTATGGGCGTTGCGCAAAGTAAAAAGAAGCTTGTCATGCAGGCTCACGCACTCTTCGAGGCTCTTGTTGAACTTGGGAAGCATCACAAAAGCAAAGCCGGTGTAATCATATCTTATCTCAGGATAGTCGTCATCGTGCAGAGATAAATACCGAACCACGTCATTGCGCTTATCCGCAAATTTAGGCTCGAAATCAAGGAAATTGAGAGAGTAAACATTCGGGAAGTCAAAATCCCAGTCCTCGCCTTTTTTGCCGGAACTGGCAATGGACATGCTTGAGTAAAAGATGGATCTCTTGATGAAATGCTTCTGCGAATTCACCTGCATTTCCACTATGAACTTGTTCCCTCCGGTATCCTCGCAGCGTATATCCAGAACAGAGTTCCTGCTGTATTTGGTTTCTCCCTGGATATAGGGATTTTTGATAACCACATCCTTTATGGGATACGCCAGCTTCTTTTCAAAAAAGATGTTCAGCGTTGTGACCAGCAAGCTTTTTTCCTTTTCGTTTGCGAAGACTTTTTGGAACGCAAAGTTGTTTGTGAGATCCGCATAGCGACCTTTCGGAGCAAGCTTGTTTTTACGAGTAGTTTTAGTTTTTGACATAGCAACAACCAACCTCATTGTTAAAGTGAAGCTTGTTGTTTTGAAGTGAATATAGAAAACTCAAAACAGGTCCGG
>JAITFT010000110.1 GCA_031281155.1 Candidatus Fibrimonadaceae bacterium | reverse complement strand
TGGAATATCAGAATTTAGGTTGAAATAAACATCTTCGCCGTTTACAACACCCGATTCTACACCAGTTATTCCCTCTAAAGGAACGGCGCAAGGGAAGGCGCAGCCAGTTTTTTCGCTAGTAACAACTGCGACATTATCGCCGAAAGCTTGATAGTATCTATCTAGAGCTTTGAGTCCATCGGTTCCGCCGACTTTTACGGTTACAGGCCGTGGAGTTATTTCTGCGTTGCGCATAACAAATGGATCTGGTGCTATGTAGTTATGCATTTCGGTGCCTGTAAGCCCATAGTACACGGTCAATTCCCGGTCGTAATCTTGGCTGGTGCTAGCATCTTTTTTATTATAGGAGGCTTTTTCGACTATCAGGTTCAGGCCTGAATTATCGGCTCTTGCATCTCCGGCAACAAACCCTGCGATTTTCCAGTTAGAATTAACGGTTATATTTTTCTTAAAATCTACGTTTCCATCATATACTTTGCTCCCATTATCAACGATAGCCGGCGTGCCTACTCTTAGCTGATAAGGAGCAACACACAACTTGACAGGAACTTCAAGGGCATTGTAGTTGGGGCTGAAAGGCGTGAATTTAGCCATGGCTTCGTTTGTGTAAATTGCATCGTTGCTGACTGACGGGCATTCCATTCCATCAAAGTAGGTAGCCTCGCCAACAGAACCGTCTATCCATTCCCAAGAACCTGAGACGCTAGAGACACCGACTACTGTAACCGGCGGCGCCAATGCCGAGGGCCAAGATATAGCAGCGCTTGCCGCAGTTGAAATTCTTATATCAGTTAACGCATCGCCATAAATGCCACGCTGTCTTAGATCGAGATTGTTGCCATTTCCTGCCAAATCAATTGGCCTGATTATGGCTGAGTATTCGAGGCTTTCCAAAACCAGTTCGAAATTTCCAGCTTCATTGCCGTTCAGTGAGAATCCGCCGAGCACAACAGCTACTGGACCTGCTGCACCATCAACCAAATTAACATTGGCACTAACAAACGTAGCGGTTATATGATTTTGGTTCAGTGAAACGCTTTTGGTTGCAGCCAAAGCAGTACCTGCGTCAGTTCTAAGGGTAGGAGTACTTCCTACTATAAACGTAGCATTTCTATTGCCATCGAAATCTTTATCTTCAACTTCAATGCTTGCGAGATGAAGCCTTCTTGGAGTTATCATTCCGCCTTGGACAGTGGTTTGGCTAATTCTGTAATTTCCTATGACAGCCTCGCATTCGTCTTCATCAATTGGTTTCCATGTGATTACAATGCGTTTACCATCGCCAACATTCACATCAGTTACGTTGGTTACTCTATTGACAAATTTGGCATCTGCCGTTAAACATGCCAGCAATTCGCTAGACACAGGGGGATCCTGTTCAGCTAAACCAGCTAATTTAACGCCCTCCAACACATATGTATCATCGTATTCTCTTATACCATTACCTGCTTCTGACAAATCTGCTATTAGCAAAACTTCCGCTGGATTTACATTAGGCTTAAAGTTAACTACCAAATCGTTTTCGAAGTTAATATTAAGACCAGCTACCATATAACGCACGGAAAGCTGTCGCGGCGCGCTAACTGTTCCAATGTCGAGGTCACCGTCTTCCTGTATTTCCCAACGTCCCATAACTGTTTGACCAGTTCCTTCAGCCCCTTCGTCCTCCACATCGCAACTACCATCTGCTCTTAGGTCTGCGACTTTTTGACCATAAGTTGCTGTTGCATTAATTACGCAATTAGCCGCCATATACTTATCGCTATTGGCGAGATGCGCAAGAGATTTCCGTTTAACGTCGGCAGTTAATCCAGCTCTATTAATCGGTTGAAAGCTGTAGTTTTTAGCTGCCATGCCTGTTAAGTGGCCTGTAATGTCACGGAACGTTTTATTTTCGCCTGCATGCGCATTGTTTAAGTAGAAAATAATATCGGCCAACTCAACATCATCATCATCAGAAGCTTTACCGCAGTCAACGGTTATGCCATGAGGGCAACCTAGTTTATAGAGTTTGGCATCAACATCCTCCAGGACATCGCTACCATCATAGAATTTGTAGCCTAAATACTTTTCATCACCCGGGAAGTTTTCATCCGGGAAGTTGACACTTATTGGCCTTTGGGTTATAGCCCCAAACAATTCGTGCGTTGGCGTAGCTAAAATATAATTATGCCCGTCATCTCCTTTAATAGCATAGGTTACTGTTATTGCTTTATTTGAGCCAACATCTGAATTGGTAAATGCCGCCTGCCCAGCAGGAAATGTTATCACATCCACATCATCATAATCATTGCCCACTTTCACTTTCTCAAAGCCACCCCATTCCCATTTATCATCTAAATCAACATAAGGGGTTCCATCATAAACTCTGCTGTCTTCTTTAAGCGTTATATGGTCTTCTATAGTAATTTCCTTTTTATCCACTATAAATGTAATGGGCACTGTAAATTGCTGAATTCCATCAGAGGGCGTTATGATTAAACTTGCCTCGTACCTTTTTGCATCTAGACTATCCAAAGTAATTGTGAAAACCACAGTTCCGTCATTATCATTATTACTATTAGGCACTGTAATTTTGCCATCCATAATATCTCTATCAACTATAACAGTAAAATCAGCAGCATCATCCCCCGTTAAACTATGCTCCACAGTTATTTCCTGGGAACTTAAATTTGTGAGCGTAATAGTCCGCTTCTCAACCACTCTATCGTACGTTTTAGGCACTATAATAGAATACTGATCCAACTTGGCCGCATAGTAGGCTCCGGTACCAGAGAAATTGAAAGTAGTTTTCGAAGTCTCGTTTTTAAATCCGTCTTCAAAAGCACCTTCTTCTATTGTAAGAACATAGTTTTTTTCTGTTTCAAGAGCAAATGTGATTGTGCCATTCACAAAGCTTGCAAATGGAATATCTAAAGTAGTGCCTAATGTAGTAAGTGTTTGTGCATCAACGGCATATACAAATTTCGGCGTTGACGTATTTCTTTCTACAATATGTACTTCTGTTGAAGCATCTGTAGAAGTAACAGGTTTATCAAAGCTCAAAGTAAACTTGCTTTCATCTCTAGACACAATAATAGACGGAGTTGTGCCATCTGTCATTGAACCTATTAAAGTGACACCGACACCTGGATTATTTGGCAGCCATTCGGTGCTTGCTTCTTTTGCGTCTCCGAAACTTCCATTTAAGGTTCCGGTAAAATTCCAGCCCAAAAATTTATCTTGACTGGGCCGGTCTGATATAACTCTTATAGCCGTTGCCTCATAAACAACTACACCAGTCCCTGTGCTAACTGCATGGCTGTGGGTGCCTATGCGAGCAGTAAGCCCTTCTGCACTTGCATTTGCGCCAAAACTTGGACCTGGCACTGTTTCTGTTCCTCTTTCAAAACCTGCCGGATCAATTTTCAGCAATACGCCCACATGAACTGGCGGTGTGTCGTATGTTGACTCAGTATTACCTTCGTCTTTTACAGTAATTTTTAAATGAATATTTTTGTTAAAATCACTGGAACCGGGCGTATATTTGGCTACATGTCCTACAAACGCTTCAATTTGATCAGTATCTGTGCCTCCATTACTTTCATCGCAGCTACTTTCTATCATTGTATCACCATGATACCAGCAGAAAGAATAAGAAACCAAATCTTTCCCTCCATTTTTAATATATTTGCTTGTATTTGCTACAATTTCATGACCGACTGCAAATCTCCCAGCGTTGCCAAGAATGTTGCTACTTAATGTCCCTGCCTCAATGCTCGCTTTGGAAGCAGTTGTAAAGAAAAAGGTCTCGGTTTGCATTCGGTCTTTGTGATTATTTTCATAACCCGATACCACAAGCCTATAACCTGTGTCAAAGCTTAAGAAACCTTCATCAAGTAAATCTAGATCAGCGGTACACGTTGTTCCACTTGTTGCCGGTGGAGTTCCTGCAAAAGAGCAAGTTAAATCTTTAAAATCAGTACCTTTAAAAAGCCTTACTCTTGACACCGTTGTTTCATGAACAATTTCATCAAAGATTATAGAAAGTACATTATCGTAAATTGCAATGTCGGTTCCTTCTACATTTACTCCGCCTTCTTTTAGTTCTGAAGGCTTGTCACTTTGAGTATTTTTCAATGTCAAGCTAGCAATAGCAGGGTAAGAATATTTTACCACTACAGGAGAAATAGTATAATTTGCCGCAGGATTTGAAGGAACAATGAATGTTGCGAAAGTTCCGCAGTTGAATAGAACACTTTCACAATTGTCTGTAGCAACGTTTGTTCCAATAGTCCAGTTTGTTATTTTATAAAAATCAAAATCATCAGCTTCTTTGCCTGTTCTTATTGGATCTAAAGTTGTTCCCAGCATAACAGGATTGTTATCGTATTTAACAAGACCGTCTTTTGTGCAATTCTGAATAGTCGCTCTAATATCTTCAGGGAGTGTTATATCGCATTGACCCAAAATTACATTACTGAAAGTAGGGCAGCCATCTCCGATTTCAACGAAATCACCATCGCCGTCTAATTCCCCGCATTCAACAATATCGGCACCACTAGCCACGCCTGGCTTTAACAGAACGCCAACTCGCATCCAAGGACCAAAGAAAGCATCGCCCAATGCGTCTCCGTCCACCGAGGCTGTGCCATCTGAGCGGATAACCAAGCGTACCCACTTACCAAAGTGTTCCCCAGTCAATTCGCTTGCGCCAGTTGTCGCAAACAGAGGGAAATCACTGGTAACTGACCCTCTTGTTCCAATTATACTATCAGTATCGTCTTCTGCTTTGAAAGTGCGAGACGCATTTGTTGTATCGGAATAAACTTCAAAGTACCAAGATAACTTTGTTTGAGCACCGCCATCAAATCCGGCATGAGCAAAATCACCTCTTAGCTGCCCACCTACAAGCAGCACTTCTTCAGCATAGCCTTCCCATTCAACAGACGATTTTCTCTCTACTGTAATATCGGTTGCAAAATTAACCATTTGGTTATTGACTTCATTTACAAAATCTCTTACGTTTAGGGCATAGGTTTTCCCAGATTCAAGCGAAGACCTGACTGCACCTACAATAGGAGGATAGCTACAAAGCACCACGGCTCCTACATCTCCGGCATAGACACAAGAAAGCTGTATAGGGGCTGCGCCCGGTTCACTAAGGAAAACCCGACCGATTAAATCTCCACCTGTTACAGGGTTTATCAAATTCACTGGCCTGCTATTAAAAGTTAATTTTATTATTCCTTGTTTTGGTATTGCTCCGCTGAGTTGCGCAGAATTGGTTGCAGTTACAACAGTGGCCTGCGACACAGAGTTATCGCAGGTAAGGTCATCTATTCTGCAAATATCAATACTCCTAAGTTGCGGCCTTGAACCATCTCTTATCTCTACTTCTAAAGTTATATCTCCAGTAATCGCAACATTAGCTGGTATAGTGAATACCAAAGGATTAACAATATTATTTTCAAGTGAAATTATGGGTATAAAAGGATCCTCTCCCATGACTCTCCAAACATAGTCTAAACCCTGCCTTTCTCCCAAAGAAGCAATAGCACTTACAGAAAAGAGGTTCAAATCCATAAATAAGCTGCCCGGAGGAGTAACTCCAAATTGCGTAATACTAACGCTTGGCTCTCCCAAACCTACAACGCTTGAGTGTAGTGTAGGAACGGCGTTAATAACAACACCCACCTGAATTACAGGATAACGCACTGCATTTTCCTCCCAAAATTCTTCGTTGAATTCGGTTTCACTAAACACTTGTGCATTAGTTGGAAGATCATTATCATCCATAGCTAAAACTTCGGCCCATATATATTTGCCATAATCTGCGGAACTGGGTGTATATGTATCGGTATCAAGACCTGTTGCCGCCGAAATAAAGCCTCTGCCGCCATTTCTTTCGGTTATCAATTCTCTATTTGTAGGTTCGCCAAGATGCAATCCATCGGTTCTATACCAACGAACCAAATGCGCTCTGCCGCCACTGGCAGTAGGCATGACATTCCCAGCAGCTTCTGCTCTACCATCGTTAGCAACGTATCTATCTCCCTTATACAAGGTAATTAGACGCCCAACTGCCGCGCGCTGGCTCCAAACAGCCATTCTAAACCCAGTAGCATAAGGCCCTGTTATATTTGCATCTACCCCTACATGTGAATTCGGCGTTTCTAATGGCGGGGAAATTTTCGGTAAAATCAGCAGCGGCTGAAATAGGAATGGGTTTTCGCCTGAACGATAGCCGTATTTTCTATCTAGGGTGATGCTATCGGCGGGTGTGATGGTTGTGGCTGTGGGCAGCCAGAAGTAAACGCTACTATTTGCGTCTGTGTAAACGCCGTTTATGCCGTAAGTATGATTGGTTACACCATCCGTCGTGGTTCTAGTAAATTCTGTTACGTTTTTATTCCTTGCCGTGTTGTTTGAGCTGAGTTGGATGTGGCGGCGGGCAAGACCAGTTACAGTCAAGCCTATTCCTCCTGCAAAAGGAACATCGCTCCCATTAACAGCAGTTAAGCTACCACCTGTAATATTTAAAGTAGGAGGAGTACCGGAGAAAGCCGCTATAACATCTGCCGTCTCACCTACTTGACCGCCATTGCCAATACCATTTCCGTAAGCACTAGCACCACGCCAAGCACCTCCTTTAACGACAACAGTTCCGCCGCTTATGGTAATAGAGCCGCCACTAGTAGTAGCCGATTGTGCGACATAAGCTCCTCCGTCAAATGCACCACCACCACCAATGCCAGCACCGGCACCGCCACAGCTTGAATTGTTAGCGTTGCTACAATTTCCTGTAGTGACTCCAATACTTTGACCGCCAGTTGCAAACACTTTACCGCCTTCAATCGTAAGTGAGCCGAAGCTGGACGCAGCATGATTGGTGGTACCTTCACGATAAGCACCGTTCGCACCTATTCCCGCACCTCCGCCTGTTGGTAGCACGCCTGCACTTCTTGCTGAAACTGCGCCTGCCCCTTTGGCATGCAATTCACCCGAAGGTCCATCTCCATCAGCATCTCTTATATTAGTCGTAACTCTGTTGCTTGCCAAATAAATTCCTGCAGCACCGCGACCACCTGCTGTAAAAAAGCTTTTTGAGTTCTCCCCTCTTTTTATCAACAAATTTACCGTAGCACTACCTACATTTCCACCGCTGTACGTTATTGTCAAAGGCGGTCTAACGCCTGACGCTACTGAAACATCATCCAAAGTCAAATTAATTGTTTCACCATTGGCAGGATTGACCACTACAGTCCTAAACCCTGTTATACCAGTTAAAGTCCAATCTCCAGATGTAATTGTAATGATTTGTCCATCAAGTGAAAGCTGGCAGTTACGTGAAGCCTGGCTACCACTGGCACCAACACAATATGTCCATGAACTATTCCCTTGTGTTTCATTGAGATAAAACGTTGTATTGCCCATATCGGCACCTACATTTACAATCTGCGCCCATGCCCCACTAGCCATCACCGCCAGCAGCACCGCCAGCATCTGAACCCCGCTTTTCCCGAATCGCCAACTCCGCCCATGCTCAACAGGCAAAAAAGACTCGCCAAAACGCCGAGAAAAAGCAACCAAAGCCACAGGAGCAACCGTGCTCCGACTGAAAAGAGACAAAAAGCGGGAAATGATCATTATCTTAAATCCTCGTATAGTAATTAGTGTGCAAATATAGAAAAGGTTTGAGCGTTAGTCAAGGGGGAAATGTGGTTTTTTTGTGGAAAACGCTGATTTGGGGGAAAGGGGGCGAGAGAGGGCGGGAAGCTGGGGGATGGGGGAGCTAGGGCGGGAGCTGAGAGAGGACTTCGCTGAACAAATAAGCAATGTTTTGATTACAGTTGTAATCAAAATGAGGTTTTTCAGCTTTTTTTCGCCTCTTTTCGGAAAAAAATTGTATATTTGGGTTATGAGGAAAAATAATTTAACAGCAGAAGATGTTTGGGCAATGTTTGCGGAAACCGACAGGCAGATGAAGGAAGGGTTTGCGGAAATCAAAGCAAGCCAAAAGGAAACGGACAGGCTAATAAAGGAACTCGCAGCAAGGCAGGAGGAAACGGATCGGTTAATAGAGAAAAATGCCAAGCAAATGGGCGGCATAAATGAAAACATCGGAAAGCACGCCGAGCAGTTCTTTCAAAACACATTTGCGGAAAAAATGGAATTCGGAGGCATTAAGTACGATGAAATGGTCCCCAACTTGGCGCATAAAACCAAAACAGCAGATATAGAGTTTGATATCGCCCTCATAAACGGGGATTCTATCGCTATAATAGAGGCGAAAAATAGGATACATCCTCGCTTCGTGAAAGAATTCGCAGAGAAAAGAATGGAGAAATTCAGAAAGTATTTCCCGGAGTTCAAGGATTGCAAAGCGTATCTAGGCATCGCAGGCTTTTCTTTCAGCAAGAAAACTTTGGAAGAAGCGGAAAGGTACGGCGTTGGGATTGTGAGGCAGGTAGGCGACTCGGTGGAATTAGAGGGAAAGCTGAAGGTTTATTGAGGGAAGTTTTTGGAAAATTAGCAATCAATCCACCATTCTATATAACATTTTTCTGGCTCTACATTGCTTTCTTTGCATTTTGCCATTGCTATACCATGCAATCTTCGCAAAGCAGAAATCACTTCATTTAGCTCCCGCTTATCTTGCTTGTCTAATTCTATGTCTAATTTAATCTCTTCTTTTATAGCTTTAATTTCTTTAGCAAGCTTACATAAACCCCAAGAACCACCTATAAAATACTTTGACTCTCTCGATGTCTTAAGCGAACTTTTTTTACTGGAATATTTAGTTAAATCGCTCATGTACAAATCTTCCCAATCTCTTAAAACAGAATACCTCTAATTCTCTCACGTTGCACAGAAACGTATTTCTTATGGGGTTCTCCCCATCGTATTCCAAAGCGATTCTAAATTGCCGACTCATAAGACTAATATAGAAATTTTTAAACTTAGGATGAAAGGTAGAGCTTGGAGCGGAGGCTTTCGCTGAACAAATGAGCAATGTTTTGATTACAGTTGTAATCAAAATGAGGTTTTTCAGCTTTTTTTCGCCCATTTCCGGAAAAAAATTGTATATTTGGGTTATGAGGAAAAATAATCTAACAGCAGAAGATGTTTGGGCAATGTTTGCAGAGCTCGCAGAAAGCCAGAAGGAAACAGATCGGCAGATGAAGGAAACAGACAGGCTAATAAAGGAACTCGCAGCAAGGCAGGAGGAAACGGATCGGCAGATGAAGGAAACGGACCGAAAGATGCAGAAAACGGATGAGAAAATGGACAAATGGGACGACAAGCTAACAGGCATAGATGAAAATATCGGAAGCCACGCTGAGCAGTTCTTCCAAAATACGCTGGAGAAAAAGCTGGAGTTCGGAGGCATAAAGTACGATCTGATGGTTCCAAACTTGGCGTACAAGGGCAAAACAGATGAAATAGAATTTGACATCGCTTTGATAAACGGCGATTCAATCGCAATAATAGAAGCAAAAAACAGAATACGGCCTCGCTTCGTGAAAGAATTCGCAGAGGAAAGAATGGAGAAATTCAGAAAGTATTTCCCGGAATTCAAGGATTGCAAAGCGTATCTGGGCATTGCCGGCTTTTCTTTCAGCAAGAAAACCCTGGAAGAAGCGGAAAGGTACGGGGTGGGGATTGTGAGGCAGGTGGGCGACTCGGTGGAATTAGAGGGGAGATTGAAGGTTTATTGAGCAATTCCCCTCCGGGGAGCTTACCTTTACCCACATCTTTTTAGATAGATAATGCGGAATGTGGGATTAATTTAACTGCTCAGAGCGAGACTTGAACTCGCACGACCTTGCGGCCAGGGGATTTTAAGTCCCCAGTGTCTACCGATTCCACCATCCGAGCGGTGTTGTGAGGGGTAATATAGTAATCCCACATTCCGCAATAGAATCTTAGCCCTATAGGTTCCTCCACAGACCTTCTAGGTGAGGCTCGGCGGTTTTTCACCGCCCACGCTGATTTCATCATTCTATTTTCTAATGCGTAGCGTTAGGATTATTTTAATAGGCAACAGCAAGAGCATCATCCAAGTTCCATTCCGTAAACCGGCGTTTACATCGAAAAACACGGAACGCAAATCAGGAAAATAATGATTAGGCAAAACTAAAACTGCTGATAAGATAAAAACCACTCAAAAGGATCCAAAGCCCTGTACCTTACACCGCTTATGCTACGCGAGCCAGAGCTGGTTATTTCTCCGGCAGCTATATGCACATGAGGGCCGGTGGTGTGGCCGCTGGTTCCAACAGAAGCTATTGGATCACCTTCAATAACGGTCTGCCCGTTTAAATAAAACCTTTGGTCGCAATGCATAAAAATCAAAAGATCTTTTTCTCTGGCAATGGCTATCATAAGACCGCCGCGTTCATCTTCCATGGTCCAGGCTGTGCCGCTAAAAGGGGCTAAAATTCTGGTTCCTCTGCGAGCACCAACATCAATGCCATCGTGCCGCCTCTTTGTGGCGGTTTCTGTTACGTTATAAAGCTCTGTTATATAGGAAAGACTATCGTTTAGCAAACCTGTAAAAAAGCCCCAAGCCGACTGCATTGACTTGTGGTGCGGATTATCGAAAGTCGGCAGCTTTAGTTTTAAGGTATCGCCCGTCTTAACCTTGCTTTCAGGCGTTAAGCCGTTGCTTTTCAAATACTCCCTCACCATGCTCTCCGTGGTGACAAGAGAATTATATTTGCCAATAGCAAACCTCGCTATTTGCGTTAAAGTTTCTCCCTCTCTCAAAACATGAACTATATCGCTTTTTTCAGAATACTTCCGAACATCACTGGCTATATTTCGCAAGTTGCTCACCTGTTCATCGGGTTGGCTGAGTATAAAAAAAGGCAAGACACAGAGCAGAATGGTCAAAAGCCAAGCGTATTTTGCCGTTAAAAACAGCGGCGTTTTTTGAATATTAGCTTCTGCTACCTTTAATTTTAGTAAATCTTCCAAAGCAGCTACGTCTAAATCTTTCTTTTCAAAAACCACAATACACGATTTCTCAATATTTTCAATATGCTCATTTTTTTTTACAGGCAACAACACAGCAATTCGAGCAAACTTTCGTTTCAGGGCACTTATATTAGCGTAGCAATTAACCCATTTCTCAGTCTCATTTGGATATTCAAAGCCCTCGCTGCCCGAAATAATTTTCCAAGTTTCCGTAAAATTCTCAAAACTTTCCGTGCCGTCAAAAGCGTTCCGCTCAAAAAGCGAAGCATTCCCAAACTCCACCAAGAGCCCGCTCTTGCCACTAGGCAAAACCGGCAAAGCACCGAGCAAATCGGCTCGTTCAAACCCTCGCAATCCAAAAAAACACGCCGTATCTAAAACCAAATCCAGCGTACTTCTCTTCACCCGCTACTCTCCCCCAGTTAGGCCACAGCCTTAGACTTAGGATGCGTAAAAGCTGGTAGTGGAAGCTCTGTTAAGCGGGTAAGCTGTGCTGAAGCGTCTTCTGCGACTATGTTGTTTGGGATTATAAATTCCTTGCCTTTCATGCCTGCGCGCCCTTTTAATTCGGTATCGTGAGAACTTGCCACAAAAGCTATTTTTTGGGTTTCAAGCTGGGGCAGCAAGCGGAAATAGCGGAACATGCTGAAACTTTTTTGCCATGTCCCTTTTTCTATTATAACGCCGGCAATACCTTCTGGCAGCTCCCCGCTTTGCAAATACTCGCTCGCAGTTATGGTGATAATATCATGGTTTGGAACTTCTCCGTTAACCAGACAGTTGGCAACTTTCTTCCGAAAGAATGTATCGCAAATAAAAGCAAATTTCATAATTTATTCCTATGTTATAGAGATAATGTAGAAAAATACCGCTTGTCTAAAATCCATTTTTGGGAAAATTGCCCTCTAGGGAGGGCTGCCCGAAGGGCTGGGTGGGACTTCTGTATAATTCCTTTGTTGTTTTAAAACCGTTTTTCTTGCCGGATTTTATGTAGTTTTCTGTCCACTTAAACGCTTCGATAGTCTCATCATTCGGAATGCTTTCTTGCTTTTCTAAAACTATAGGGAAGGGTATTCCTCTATGAAAAACAAGTTGAGTTAAATATAAGCGGATAGCTGTGGTCAA
>JAITFT010000062.1 GCA_031281155.1 Candidatus Fibrimonadaceae bacterium | reverse complement strand
ATGGACAGCAAAAAAATTCCCCGGCGTATTTGGCGGCTACAATTTAAAAGTTGTTGAAAGTCACCAAAAAACCAAAGCCGACACAAGCGGCACAGCAAAAGCATTAGTAAAAAGCTTTTTAGAAATGGGTGCCACAGGAGCAGACACCATAATAGAAATGGTTAGAGACGAAGAAACGCAAATTAACAAAATGTCTGTTCCACCCGAACATTTAGGCGGGCACGCCTATCACACATACTCCCTCGACAGCGCAGACAAATCCGTGCATTTTGAATTCCGCCACAATGTTTGCGGCCGCGAAATCTACGCAGAAGGCACCGCCGATGCCGTAGAATTTTTGGCAAAAAAAGCGGCGGGTGTTTTTAACATGATAGATGTGCTGGAGGGCTAGTTTTAGCTATGCGCATTGTCTTTATGGGAACGCCAGAATTTGCGGTAGAATTTTTGAAGCACTTAATAAAGAGCGAACACGAGGTAATAGCCGTTGCAACACAACCCGATAGACAATCGGGCAGGGGAATGGAACTGCATTCCCCGCCAGTGAAAACAGCCGCTTTAGAAGCCGGCATTCCCATTTTGCAACCCAATTCGGTTAAAAATCCTGAATTTGCCGAAGAATTGAAAAAACTAAATGCCGATATTTTCGTTGTTGTTGCTTTTTCAATTTTGCCAAAAGAAGTTTTATCAGCCTCAAAGTACGGAGCCATAAATATTCACGGAAGCTTGCTCCCTAAATATAGGGGTGCGGCTCCCGTGCAATGGGCAATAGCGAACTGCGAAGAAACAACAGGCTTAACCGTTTTCCTGCTAGACGAAAAAATGGATCACGGCCCAATTCTAGAGCAAAGAGAACTGAGCATTGAACAAGACGACACAACAGAAAGCCTGCTAAAAAAAATGGTAACCCCAGGCTGCGAAGCTTTGGATGCAGCTTTATCAAAACTTCAAGCCCAAAACTTCACTCCCATACCCCAAAACCATTCCCAAGCAAGCTCCGCTCCAAAACTAAAAAAAGAAGACGGCCTAATAGACTGGAATATGAGTGCTCTGCAAATCCACAAAAGATTATGCGCATTCACCCCATGGCCAGGCGCATACACAAATTTAAATGGGCAAAAAATTTTTATTCGAAAAACAAATTTTCTAAAAAATATCGAATTAAAATCAGGTGAAATTTCTATTCAAAAAAATAATGTTTTTGTGGGTACTGGAGATGGCGCTTTATCCGTTTTAGAAATTCAGGCAGAGGGCAAAAAAAGAATGCCTGCTGCGGATTATTTTAGGGGGGTAGCTGGTGACAGCCATTGTTTTGGGTAATTTCGATGGTTTCCACCTAGGGCATAGAGCCTTGTTTGAGGCTTTGATAAGCGAAGAAAAAAAAAACGAAATGCAAACTCTTGCTATATCCTTTGAACCACACACAAGGCATATTATTCAAGAACCGGGGCATCCGGAGCTTTTAAGTTCCAATGAAGAGAAAAAAGAATTAATCAGCCGTGCAGGTGTTTCGCTTGTTTTGCAAAAATTTGACAAAGATTTATTCGCAATGCCATTCCGTTCTTTTGTGGAAGAATTTGCCATAAAAAAATATGGAGCAAAACTTTGGGTACTTGGTTTAGACCAAAGATTTGGGCGTGGCGGCAAAGGCAGTGCTGAAACATTAAAAGAGTTTTCTCCGAATTTACATATTCACGAAATAAATCCGGTTTTATACAATGGCGAAACCATTAGCTCTTCCAGAATTAGAGCAGCTCTTAAAAGCGGAAGTTTAAATTTGGCAAACGCTATGCTAGGGCGAAAATATTCGCTCTGCGGAGTTGTTGTTCATGGTTTGGGGCAAGGCAGGCTCTTAGGTTTTCCAACTGCAAATTTGGAATTGCCTGCTTATAAACTTCTGCCAAAAAACGGAGTGTATTTCGGTTCGGCATCCTTTGAAGGAGAAATACACAAAGCGGTTATAAACGTAGGCAATCGCCCTTCGCTGGGAAACCGTCCTGTTGGTTTAGAAGCTCATTTGCTAAATTTCGATGGCGATTTATATGGTAAAACGCTTAACGTAGAGCTTGGCGAGTGGCTTAGAGATGAAATCAAATTTGAGAATGTTGAGGCCTTGAAGGAGCAAATTAGGAAAGATGTTGCATCTTGCAATTTGAATCTCAGTTCATGCCAAGGGTGAACTTCGCAACGTTACGCGAAGAGGTGGGCCTACACCTTTACCTCTCCGTTGCTTGTGTTTTGCCAATCGTTAAATGCTTCAATGGCAGGCTTTGCTTCGAGGTTTATAAATTCCTCGGTTTGTTCAGGAGCGCGGCCTATGAATTTTTTTAAGTCTAAAATGTGCTGCAAGTCTTTGCGTTCCAGCCCGAATTTGCCGGAAGATAAAATGCGTTCCAATAAATCGTTACTTTTGCCTTCTGCTTTTACGGTGTAGGCTGCTTGCTGCGATAAGGTTCGGATTTCTTCGTGCAAGAGCTGGCGGTCGCCGCCTTTTTTTACCGCTTCCATTAAAATATTTTCGGTTGCCATAAAAGGCAATTCTTCGTTTATATGGCGTTCTATGATTTTTTGATATACGACCATTCCGTTTGCAACGTTTTCCGTTAAAATAAGCATGGCATCGGTTGCTAAAAAAGCTTCTGGAATTGCGAGCCTTTTATTTGCGCTGTCATCTAGGGTGCGTTCGAACCATTGGGTGCTTTGGGTGAAGGCCGTGCTTTGAGGAAGCGCAATCACAAAACGCGCTAGTGAGCATATACGCTCGGAACGCATGGGGTTTCTTTTGTACGCCATTGCGGAGGAACCGATTTGATCTTTTTCGAAAGGTTCTTCGATTTCTTTTAAACCCTGCATAAGCCGCAAGTCTGTGGCGAATTTGC
Organism: Candidatus Fibrimonadaceae bacterium; assembly: GCA_031281155.1. Classification (GTDB taxonomy): domain Bacteria; phylum Fibrobacterota; class Fibrobacteria; order Fibrobacterales; family Fibrobacteraceae; genus Fibrimonas. Next base: position 3,537 of record JAITFT010000062.1, on the reverse strand, counting down.
TTAGGCTGGTGGCTAGGGAAGCGAGCGCATTATTTATGATGTAGTCCCATTTGCGAGTGTAAGTTTGCCCTGTTATTGTTAGAACTTTTTTAAAGCCTGCTTTTTCGCAGACAAAGGAATCCAACTTTTTGATTTTTTCGTGGTCGCCGTTGAACAGCTCCATAAAACTCGCTTGTGTTCCTGTTGTTCCTTTTACGCCTCTAAAGGGTAAAATTTTTATTAGATGATTTATTTCTTCTAGGTCGATCAGTAGATCTTGAAGCCACAGGGCTGCGCGTTTGCCGACGGTTGTAAGCTGTGCCGCTTGAAAGTGGGTGCGGCCTAGAATTGGCATGTCTTTGTATTGCAGCGCGAATTTTGAAAATTTATCTATAACCCTGCACAGGCGGCGGCGTGTGTAAAGCAGGCCTTGCTGCATTTGGATTAAATCTGTGTTGTCTGTAACGTAGGCGCTTGTTGCGCCTAGGTGTATTATGCCGCTTGCTTTTTTGGCTTGCTGGCCATAAGCGTGGACATGAGCCATAACATCGTGGCGGCGGCGTTTTTCTTCCTCTGCCGCAATGTCCCAGTTTATATCGTTCTCAAATTTTTTGAGCTCCTCAATTTGCTCTTCGCTAATGGGAAGCCCTAACTCACGCTCGCCCTCTGCCAGCCAAACCCACAATTTGCGCCAAGTTTGGTGCTTGAACTGCGGGCTGAATAAGAACAGCATTTCATCAGATGAATATCTGGAAAGCAGGGGGCTTTCGTAAGTATTTTTCATGTTATTCATCGCCAAGGCTTTTTCTGTAAGCCTTTAGCTTTTCCTTTATTTCCGGATGCAAAATGGACAAAATGGAGGCTGCTAAGTAGCCGGCATTTTTCCCATTGTTTATTCCAACCGCTGCAACTGGAATGCCCGGCGGCATTTGAGCCACGGAGTAAAGGGCATCTGCTCCGCCGAGAACGCCGCCATCGCAAGGAACGCCAATAACGGGGAGCGTTGTGTTTGCGGCAATGCAGCCTGGCAACGCTGCTGAAAGCCCAGCTACGCCGATTAAAACCTGCAGGCCTTTACCCTCAGCTTCCTTTGAGTAGCGACCCACCTTATTGGGCGTGCGGTGAGCGGACATAACGGAATATTCCCATTTAATCCCGAGTTCGTCTAAAACTGAGGTAATTTTATCTACGACTGGTTTGTCTGAAGCAGAACCACTTAATATACCTACCATTAGTTAGCCCTCCCTTCTGAACCAGCTATAGCGTAAGCTATAACTCCAACAGGGCAGCTATCTGCTGCGTCTTTTATTCCTTCTTCGTTTGCGGTGAAATCTACATCCGCTTTAATTACAGCCTTTTCTGGTACTTCGAAAACTGTATCGCATACTGCTTCGCATGCCCCGCACATTGTGCACTCATTTTCTGACTCGTCTAGCCAAACTTTTGTAATAGCCATATTTAACTCCTATTTTTGTGTTTAGGGGAATGTAGAAAATTCAGTAGGGGTGCGATTAGCTCTTACCGATGCGGAACGGGAAAACATAGAGCTTAGAAAGCAGCTTAAGGATGCTTCATAAATTTAGTTTGGGATAAAACATTACAGCGTTTTTCTTTCTTATAAGCATCATCTGGAAGCAAGGAGAATCAAATATGCCGGCCCTAGATGAATTCCTCGATGCTTACTGCGGGCCTGCCTTTGGTGCCTTGCCAAAAGTGCAAATAGACGCTTTTGTTGTTAGGATTGGAAAATGAATTGTTAAAAGAATTAAAAGGCAAGGGCATGGATATAAATACCAAAGATATATTGCTGGACGTAATAAAAGCGGTTGCTTCTGCCGTTGCCAGTAAAAGCGGTGAAAAACTGGTAGATTATATAGAATTGCTTTGGGGAAATAGGAAAGAATTTATTTCAAAATGCAAAAACTTGCTTAAGCGTTAAGTGCCTCTCTATATTGCCAATGCTGTTTCCCCCATACATGGCTTTCCCATAAACGATGTTTAGGAAACTTCAGCGTTTACTATATTAACCTAAACGCGAAGGAGGCATAAAATGAAATTAGCTCAAAACTTTAACTATTCTGAGTTTACGAAAACATTATGGGACAAACTGGATCAAAGAACTCAAATAATGCTTCAGGCCATGGCCAATTTATTGCAAGTGATACGCACGGAAATCGGAAAGCCTATTGTCATATCTTCCGGTGCGCGCAGTTTGGCTGATTATAAACGCTTGCAGTCCCAAGGCTTGAATCCTTCGCCTACCAGCGATCATTTTTATGGTGCCAAAGTACCTTGCCAGCCAGGCTCGGCTGCGTTCAAGAAGTATGGAGCTACGTACAATCTTGCAGTAGGAGCGGCAGACATGGTATGCCCTTCGATGGATACCGTGGAATTTTACAATTTCATAGCGAAAATGCGCTATGCAGGCAAAATAAAGACAGGGCAACTGTTGCTGGAAAAGAATAACACAATGTGGGTTCATATCGCAAATTTTATGGACCCTTTTCTTTCCCCCGCAGAAAAGAAGCTTAGGGGTGATTGGAGCCTGAGCGGCATGGGATATTCCCTTAACAACGGCAAGACTTGGACAAAGCTTGATCAGGCCAAAAAAGAATTATTGCCGAAAAATTTAAAGTGAAAGCATCTACCAAGGAGTGCCAACATGAATGCGCCAAAGAATTTGCTGTCAATTAACGGTGGCGGGTTATATGGCGTGGGCGTAGCCAACTGGCTGGCCAAGCTTCATCCCGCATGGAAACCTGATTACCTGGCAGGTACCTCAGTAGGCTCCATAGTAGCCGCTCTCATTGCCGTTGGCAAGCCGTACAGGGTAATCGCAGGCATGTTCAATGGCGAACTTCCCAAAAAAATATTTACCAAGCCTAAATTCCCTAAAAACATACTGCCCACCGGCTACACGTACGACAATGCGGAAGCCAAAAAAGCTCTCAAAGAGCAGTTTGGGGATATTATGGTGAAGGAATGCCAAATACCGATTACCATAGTTGCGTGGAATTACTCCAAAAAGAAAGCCAAGGTTTTTACGCATAAACATAATTCTGAGTATCTGCTTCGGGATGCGGTATTGGCTTCTATGAGCGCCCCTACATTTTTTCCTATCTGCGTGCTGAAAGATCCTAGTAAAACAGAAGATCCCGAGCAGTTTGGCGATGGTGGCGTTTGTGGAAACGACCCTTCTATGGCAGGCATAGCGACTATGCGCGAAGAGGGAATAATGATATCCAACATCCGTTGCCTGTCTTTGGCTACCTCAGGCTGGCCTATTCCAAAAAACATTGATCCAGGCAGTAAAATTGCTTGGCTTCCTGTGATTATAGATACTTTAACCTTGGGCAATGCTGATTTCAGTTCCTATTGCGCGGGGCAGATACTTGGCGGTGGCTATATGCAGGTTATACCAAAGCTGCCACAAGGCGACTTGGATGATTTCAAGCTGGTGCCCAAGATACGAGATGGATGGATGGCAGTTGATGCCAAGCCTGCGATTGATTTCCTTGCTGGAAATCCGCCGAAAATTACGCATTTGTCTTAGCGTGC
>JAITFT010000025.1 GCA_031281155.1 Candidatus Fibrimonadaceae bacterium | reverse complement strand
TGCTTTTAAGGCGGCGAATGTTTTGGCGAGAGAATCTGCCAGGTTTTTGTCATTTTTTGGCGGTAGTCTCCTAGGAGCAGCAATACTCGCTTCTTCAGAAGCTTCGTTCAGCAATCTTCTTATATTTGGGTATTCAAAATCTTGCGCATAAATTTCTGAAAACTGAGCGCGCGCTTCTCTCATAAGGCGAGCTTTTAAATAAATTCTTCCGAGTGCTTCCCTGAGCGGCAAATTTTCAGGATATTCTTGAATAAGCGGCAGCATTATTTTCGCCGATTCTCTTGCCATATCCCTTAGGGACAAGCCACCTGCTTGGCTAGAAGCATCGGCACTTGGGGGAGCTTTTTCTCCCAAAGTTGCCATTGCGTTTAAAGCAGCAGCATTTTCAGGTTCTAATAGCAAAACTTTTCTGTACTCATTTTGCGCTATGTCAAAATTGTGAGAATACTCATTCAAGTAGCCATGCAAGAGCATGAGTTTTGTTTGAGATGGAAATCTTGGCATTGCGTAATTCACGAGATCTGAACACTCTTTAAGATTGCCGATTTTATGCAGAGCGGAAGCCAGGCTAACAAAAGCTCTAGCATCGGAACCTTTGGATATGGAAATTGCGGCTCTTGCTTCCTCAATGGCTTTAGCAGCTTGCCCGGCTAGCAAAAGCAAGTCTGCATGCCTAAGCCTGGCTTCGCCAAAAGCGGGCGAGGCCTTTGCAAGCTCTGCCGCCATATTTAGCGCAGAATTCAGGCTACCTTCTGCTTCTGCCACGAAAGTCAAAAGCAAGCGAACCCAAACAGAATTGGGCATTTGCTTTGAAAGGTTTTCAATATGAATTTTTGCTCTGGCGAATTTTTCATTGGAAACGTTGTCAGATGCCAGCAAAGAATAAGTTGCTCCGAAAAGAGCGGCAGGCAAATCTGGGGATTTTAGCAATATGGTTTCATAGACACTTTGCGCAGCGTCAAGCGCTCCTGCGATGCGCAAGTCATCTGCGCGTTGCAAATCGTGTTCAAGAAAAGCTGGGGTTTTAGGGAATTTTGCTTTTTCTCCGATATTTATTTTTGTTCCTGCGGGGAGCCCAAAAGGCACGGCAGAAGTGGTAACGGAAGAACTGAAAAAAATAAACCAAGCTACAATTGCAAGTAAAATAGTAGTAGCAATTATTGCAATTTCTTTTTTTGTTGAAGCGTTTCTCATTAGGAGTAAAATTCCTTTAAATTTTCATAAAATTCTTTATTTTTTTGCATTCTGCGAATGGCCTTATTTTTTATTTGCCGCACTTTTTCTCTGGAAAGCTGCATGTCTTCGCCAATATTGCGCAAGGTGCTGTCTTCTGCAGCATCTATGCCATAAAACATTCGTATAATATCGCCTTCTCTTTTGGGCAGCTTGGACAAGACTTCGTTTATCAGAACGGTTAACTCGCTGTTTCGTATAACATCTTCCCGATGGTCTGCATCTCCTTCCAAAACATCTAAAAGCGTTCCAATGCCATCGGAGCTTGGATCGTCGTTCGCTGGAGAGTCGAGCGATATTTCCATCATTTTTTCCATTATATCGATTATATCTTTTTCGTTGTCTTTAAATTCAGGTATGCTGAATGTTTTTTCATAGTCGCCCATGTTGTTAGACAAAGCTTTTTTAAAGCGGTTCACAAGGGTAATTTTATTTGGCGGAATCCTCATAGTGCCAACTTTTTCAAATATGGCTTTTTGTATGGCTTGCCTTATCCACCAGACTGCATAGCTTATAAACCGCACATCCTTTCGGCAATCGTAGCGAAGGGCAGCTCTGAATAGTCCCAAATTTCCTTCGTTTATTAAATCTAGCAGGCTAAGCCCTCTGCCTTGGTATTTGCGTGCAACGCTAACCACAAATCGCAGATTGCTGCATATAAGTTTGCGCAGCGCAGCATTGTGTATGCTTTTTTTGTTGTCATCTCGCAATATGAGTATGAGAGCTCGCTCCTCTTGGTTGGTGAGGGTTTGATACTGGTTTAAATCCTTGAAATAAAGGGATTCAACTGGAGTCGTCACTGCCTTACCCCACTAAATTTTGCAAGTACCCGATCTTTACAATGCTCCAAAACCACAAATGTTTCAAATATTCTGGCTTCTTGCCATTTGACTGCGTATTCAGCTTGCCATCGTTCAGCTATTTCCCTAGGGTCTTGGCTTTTCTTTTCTTCTTCGCCTTTGTACCAAATTTCCTTATTTATTTCCTTTATCATATCAGCAAGCTCTGCTGCCGGCTGAATTGAGCCACGCGCCAAAATTTCTCCTTTTATGGCATCTAAGATATCTGCATCTGTAGCATTGTCGTAATCTTCGCTTGCTATATCCATTATTTCTTCTAAGTGTCTGTCAACAAAATCCAGCAAATGAAGTTCCATTTGCTTCAAGGCGCCGCTATCATATTTCTTTTCCGCTTCTTCCAGCGGGTAGTATATGTGCACAGGATAAAAATCTAGCATTCGGATAATATAGTAAACATTTTCTATCTTCTTTCCAACATAAGGAGAGAAACATGATGCAATACAGAGACTATGGCAAAACTGGCAAAAAAGTGTCTTTGCTTGGTTTTGGCGGAATGCGTTTTGACGAAATAGACAATCACGACAAATGCATAGAAATGATGGTTCATGCAGCGAAAGGCGGCATAAATTATTTTGATACTGCGCCCGGATACTTTGAAACAAAAAGCGAAACTGTCTATGGCAAAGGCTTGGCAGAGCTGCGCAGGCAAGGTTTGCCGTATTACGTTGCAACGAAAACTTTTCAATCCGATGAATCGGAAATTCGCAAAGAAATTGAGGCTTCCTTAAAAAGACTGGATGTGCCAGCAATAGATTTTTACCATATATGGTGCATAACGAGTTTGGAAAATTGGAAAGAACGCAAAAATAAAAGCATAATAAAAACTTTCCAAAAGCTGAAAGAAGAAAAATTGATAAATCATATATGCGTTTCCACACATTTGATTCAAAACAATATTGCGGAGCTTTTCACCGAGCCTGTATTCGAAGGAGTGCTGTTCGGGTATTCTGCATATAATTTCAAAACTCGCGAAAAGGCTTTCGATGTTGTGCAACAAAATAATTTAGGTGCTGTGATAATGAATCCTCTCGGCGGCAGTCTTATTCCAAAAAATCCAAACCTTTGCGAGTTTCTGCTGAAAGATGGCGAGGAGTGCAATAAGGAAAATGCAGTTAAAGCTGCCTTGCAATTTTTGTGGGACCACAAGCCCTTGTCTGTTGCCTTGGTGGGTTTTGCGAACAAAGAGGAAATTGATTTAGCGCTAAACGCAATGAATACATACAAGCCGAGAACAAGCGCCGAACTTGCGGCTGTAAAAGAAAATGCTTCCAAATCTTTTGAAGGAATTTGCACGGGTTGCTCTTATTGCGATAATTGCCCGCAAGAAATACCAATTTCAAAATTTATGGATGCCTATAACAGAAAAATTTTGGAAACAGATGACCATCATATTTACAACCAACTCAAATGGCACTGGAACCTATCGCCAGAAATCGCCGGCTCTTGCACTCAGTGCGGAAATTGCGAAGCTGCCTGCACGCAGCATTTGAGCATTATGGAGCGATTGGAGTATATTAACAAAAACCAATCAAAGGCGTAATTTGCTTCTTGCACGCTTTTTTATCAAAAGTCCTGCATCTTGCATGCGGTACCCCATTAAATCGTCTTTTGCTAACAGCAGAATATCTTGCTCCAGCCCAAGCGCAAAAAGCGTTTTTGTTAGCGTGGAGAGAGCCGCGCCTCCATCTCCATGCTCCAGCCTTAAAAGCGTGGTGCGGGCAATTCCAGCCCGCTCTGCGAGCTGTTCTACAGATAGATTTCTCCGCAAGCGAGCAAGTTTTATTTGCTCACCCAAAGTGCATAGCAGTATTTCCTGCTTTGGCAATAAAATTGTTTTACTCGGCTTTGGCATAAATAAAATCCTTCTAAAGTTAAACCCTAAACGCTTGTTCCATTTTTTTCATTTCTTTCTTGGGAATTTTAAATTCAGCGGCAACTTCCGGCCACTTTGCAACAGTTTTTTTTATTAATTGCAAAGTCTAAAAAGCGAAATGCTTCGTTTTTAATGTATTCGTTAGAAGCGTTAAAACTAAAAACTTCTTTGCCGCGAACAATAGCGGAACGTAGCATGCCTATAAAGACAAACTCATTACTATCGAAATAAACCAAAATTTCTTTTTCTCTATTCTGCATATTAACTCTCGCATAAAGTCCTTTATACGCTATAATATAGTAATTTTTAGTATTGTGTAAAGGATTTTGCTCAAGCCCACTCCCCACTAGCCACTCCCTACTCCCAAGCATTAAGTTAATCATTGCTTGCTATACCTAAAAGCTCCTAGGGAAATTTTTCTATATTTATCCTATGATAAGACTGCTCTGCTCCTCCATGTTCGGTACTGCGTTGTGCTTTGCCTCAGTTTTTGGCCTTCTTACTGTACAGGCTTTCGCACAGGGTCCCACATGGACTAGCAACACAATACAAGCTTACAACGGCTACGACTACGAGCTTTGGAATCAAAATAACGCAGGTAGCGTTTCTATGACTCTCACGGGAGATAACGGTTCTGGTGCCAATGCAAGAGGTGGAACGTTTACGGCTACATGGAGCGGCACAGAAAATATTCTTTTCCGTTCCGGCAGAAAATGGAGCACAAATAATGGCACTACTGGCCTAACTGCTGCGCAACACGGCAATATAAGCGTTGATTTCGATGCAACATGGTCTTCCTCAGACAATGTGAAAATGCTTGGCATATACGGCTGGGCACATTACGCACCGGGAAGCGTGCCTACAAGAGATGAAAACGGTACCAGCCGCAGTTATTCCAATCAAATCGAATACTATATTATTTCAGACCGCGGCAGTTGGAATCCGGCTTCAGGCGGCACTAACGCCAGAAGATACCCCAATGCTAATACTACTGTTACAATTGACGGTATCTCGTATCAATTTTGGGTTGCCGACAGAATCGGACAGCCCGCATTAACCGGAAATAGCGTCAACTTCAAGCAATACTTCAGTGTTCCGGCAAACACCTCCAGCCATAGAACAAGCGGTATAATCTCTGTTTCCAGGCACTTTGAAGAATGGGTAAGAGCAGGTATGATAATGAATGGTCCGTTATATGAAGTAGCGATGAAGGTCGAATCTTATACCGGTGCTTCACGAAATAGCCAAGGCTCGACGACAGTGAGAAAAAATCTTTTGACTATTGGCGGCACGCCACCGAGCAGTTCAAGCACAGGCGGCGGCGGTACAAGCTCTGCTGGAGGCAGTAGCAGTAGCTCAAGCAACACGTCAACCCAAGCCACAAATTGCAATAACTTCATAGGCACCTTGCCCGCAAGCCCCAATCCACCAGCAAACCCATACACCGCTTGCTTTAGACATACGAATAACAATTGCTACGTTTGCAGAGTTCAAAACGAGGGAGGTGGCAACACTTGTGCTTCAACTTGGTTGTGGAATGGCAATAACGTAGATGATAATCTAGCATTAGGTTATTGGTATCAAGCAGTCACTTGCCCTGCATCAAGCAGCTCATCGGTAGCGCCATCGTCTTCAAGCAGACCGAGCAGCTCATCAATAGCACCATCATCTTCGAGCAGACCAAGCAGCTCATCGGTAACGCCATCATCTTCAAGCAGACCGAGCAGCTCATCAATAGCGCCATCATCTTCGAGCAGACCAAGCAGCTCTTCAGTAACGTCATCATCTTCAAGCGGGCCAAGCAGCAGTTCCAGCGCAGGCACACCCAGCAGCAGCAGTGCAGAAAGCACATTTATCTTTGTAAATCAAGAAAATCCTAAAATCGGGGTCATCGAGGTTCAGACAATATACTACAATCTACAAGGGCAGGCTCTCGGCACGGCAAAGCCAAAAGAACCTGGCGTTTATATCGTTAAAAATATCAAAACCAAGCAAATACAAATGGTAGTGGTAAAGTGAGTTTTAAAACCAAGGGAGCAAAATGAAAAAAATCGCAAAAATTTTATGTTTGGCAGCAATAATAGCGCTGCCCTTGCAGGCTCAACAAGCAACACTTAAAAATGTGTATGCAAATTATTTCCGAATAGGAACAGCTTTTCAGTGGCGAGAAAGTGGTTTAAGCAACGCTAATATGCGAAGCACAATTCTCACAGAGTTTAACAGCATCACGCACGAAGACGAACTGAAGCCTAATGCAACTATGGTGCAAAGCGGGTCAACCAATGCCAATATTAATGTTCAGCTCAACTCCGCAGCCAGAAATATCTTGCAGTTTTGCGTTGATAATAATATTCCGCTGAGAGGCCATACGCTTGTGTGGCACAGCCAAACACCGAACTGGTTTTTTTGGGCGAATATGCAAGGCGGCAACAATCAAAGCCTGGCGACTGTGGAGGTTATGAACCAACGCATGGAAAGTTACATAAAGAATATACTCGAACTTATAAAACGCGATTACCCAACCTTAGACCTCTACGCTTACGATGTTGTAAACGAAATTTTCTTGGATAACGGCAATCCTAGAAACGGCGGCTTTGACGGCGATAATTCTCCGTGGGTTCAAATTTATGGCAATAACTCTTTTGCCGATACTGCATTTGTTTACGCACGCAGGCATGCTACAACAACATTCCCAAACATGAAACTGTTTTACAACGACTTCAATGAATATTCCACCGGCAAGAGAGCTGCCATGGTTGCTATGGCTAATAGGCTTGGTCCCAACGGCAGAAACGTGATGGACGGCATAGGCATGCAATCGCATTTGTCAATATTTTACCCGAACCCAACAGGCGAATATCGTGCAGCACTTACTGCGTTTAGAGGAACAGGCTTAGAAATTCACGTAACAGAACTTGACATCACACTATACTGCAATAACAGCCAAACAAGCTGGTGCAACGAAAATTACGCTCCAAATCCAGTTCCGCCTCCTACGCAAGCTCAACTGATCACTCAAGGAGGGCGCTACGCAGCCATATTCAGCGAACTTTTGCGCGCAAAAAATGAAGGCGCAAACATAACATCAGTATCCTTATGGGGCGTTACAGACAACCGAAGCTGGCGTGAATGGGGCAGCCCTCTTTTGTTTAATTCAAGTTTTGCAAAGAAGCCCGCCTACGACTCATTAATTGCACTCATTCCGCAGAGCGAATGGGGCGACGGAAGCGGCGGAGTCAGCAGTTCAAGCACAGGCGGAGCGAGCAGTAGCTCAAGTTCTGTCGAAGCGAGCAGCAGTTCAAACAGAGTTCAAGCAGAAACTTGCCAAATGCCTTTAATAGAATATCCAACAAGCACTGTCCCAGCAGATCCTTACACCGCCTGTTTTAAATACACAAACGACAAATGCTATGTTTGCAAAATAGAGAATGAAGGCGAATTTGAAGGGAACCTAAACACTTGCGCTTCTGGCTGGGTGTGGGATGGTTCTCAAATAGAAAACAATTTGACAAACGGCTATTGGTATCACGAGGTTTCCTGCCCTGACCCAAACCCCATTAGGCTGCTCAGTCCCCTCTCTACGCATGCTTTTAAAGTTAGCTCTTTAAACAACAGAACCATACAAGTTGAAAGCAATGCAGATATTACAATCTATCTATATAACACCAAAGGCAAAATAGCTCAAAAAGTCCAGGTACCTAAGGGTTCAAGCGTGGTTAGGCTATCTGTTCCATCTGGTATTTATATTGTAAAGAATTCTAGAACCAAGCGAGCTCAAATGGTGATGGTCAAGTAAGGAGGTTTTTATGCGAAATATTTTCTTCGCTCTCAGTTTATTCATGGCGGTTTCTGCTTTAGGCACTCCTATCCGTTCCGAGGCACAGAACGCAAGGATTGACAACGTAAACGCAGGGCAGGCTGCATCAATAGCTTCGAGTTCAGCGGCTTCAGGAGGGCAATACGTGGTGATGAGGGATGGCAATCTCTTTTTTGATATTAACATTGCCACAGCCGGGTTTTATGATATGTGGATAAGCTATTCCAGTACTTACGGCGGCTCAAAAACCCAAAATCTCACTATCAACGGAGCATCATCTGGTTCAATAGTTTTTTCTGAAACCGGCCCCGCCAATCCGACTTTCGAGAGAATGCTGGCCGTATCAAAAATGAACCTCCCTGCCGGTCCCAACGTAATAGGGATTGTGAATTCATGGGGATGGGTTGATATTGATTACATAGAAATTGTTCCGTACGTAGAAACGCCTTTCAACATCAGTCCTACACTCGTCACCCCAAACGCATCGGAGAACGCCCGCAAAGTGTATGGCTTTTTGCGTGAGAATTTTCAGCAAAAAACAATAAG
>JAITFT010000001.1 GCA_031281155.1 Candidatus Fibrimonadaceae bacterium | reverse complement strand
ATAATAATCTCTTTGAAGGGGATAAAGCAGCATATTTTTAGTCGCGATTGCGCCGCCTGGAATTTGCTCTCTGTTTTTTGCAGGAATTGTTTCCGTATCAGTATCCTTAAAATAGCCGCCGCCGCTTATCTGGACATTCGCCGCCTTTATCGCATTATGCAAAGTTTCAAACATATCCGGCTCAATCCAATCATCGGAATCAACGAAGCCCAAGCAGTCGCCCGTGAAATTTTCCAGCCCGACATTCAATGCGGAGCTTAAGCCCTTGTTTGCCTGATGGAAAGCCTTTATCCGCTTGTCTTTTTCGGCATACTCATCGCAAATGCTGCCGCTATTGTCAGTGGAGCCGTCGTTAATCAGCAGTATTTCAAGATTCGTATAGGTTTGATTTATAACGCTATCCAAGCATTTCCTTATATAAGGCTCAACATTGTAAACAGGGATTATGATTGAGATTTTATCCATTACGCCGCTTCCCTGTAAAAATTTTCTATATTAATTTCAGAATAGGAGTTTTTATGAAAACTGCAATCATTGAGAAAAAAGCTAAAATCGCTGCCGAGCCTTACAGCAAGGTTATTGACCTTGGCAATGGGGTAATGTTCCCTGTGGAAAGCGAAGAGGAGGCAAAATTCGTTGAATGGATGGTTGAGGAAGCTAAAGCTGGTAGGGTTACATTGCCTAAAAGAGCCCCTGGAACAACCATTATTCCAAAAAATAACGATGGTATAAAAAGAGAGGATTGGTGGCCTGACTATGAATATGTTCGTTCCGATAGGTTTTAAATGATAATTGCTTATTTTGACTCTTCGTTGCTTATGTCTATTTTGCTTGAAGAAGATCGTGAATGTGAAGCAAAAAATATTTGGGAAAGCTACAAGATAAAAATTAGCTCTATCCTCTTGAAAATAGAAACTAATATTTCTTTGCTTAGGTTTTACAATAGGCAAGAGAATAAATATGATGAAATATGGCTTGCTAATAAAAAAGTAAAGCTTAGAGAGCTTTTGGGCGATGTATTTTTGCATGATATAACCGAAGAATTCGCTGAGTCTATGATTCGAAATAGCTCTCTTGCTAAATGCAAAAGCTTGGATGCGATTCATTTGGCTACTGCTTTGAATGCACAAAGTAACCCAAATAACAAAAGCATCTGTATTTGCTCCTTCGACAAAAATATGCTCTCCATTGCCAAACAATTGGGATTTAAGACTTTTGGATAACTCTTCAAACATTTGCCCACTCCTTTTTCAAGTCTGCTTTCTTGAAATCATCTTTTATCTGCGTTGTTGAAATCTCCTTTGTCCTCGGGAAATAGACAACCTCGCAATGGTCGCTCATAAAGTCAAACTTTCCCTTCCAGTCGCTGCCCATCGCAAAAACATCAATTTTGTAAAGCTTAATGTCTTCCACTTTCTGCTCCCAGCACTTCTCCGGAATCACCAAATCCACGTACCTAATGGATTGCAGAAGCTGCTTGCGCTCGTAGTAGCTGAAATAGCATTTCTTGTTCTTACATTTCTCGTTGAATTCGTCTTCGGACAAAGCGACTATCAGGTAATCGCCTAATTCTTTTGCCCGTTTCAATAGGTTTATATGCCCGTAGTGAAGCAGGTCAAAGGTGCCATAGGTAATGATTCTCTTCATTTCACAGCCTCCCAGATTCTCTTGCCGGAATTTACGGATTCCGAAGGGGCTTTACTAGGGTCATTTTGGCGGTTAAGCAATGCGTTTATTTCGGAATTCGGCGGCAGCTTGATAAAGTTTAATTTGGAGGTGCTTGTGCTGTATTCAACGATGCCCTTGTTTAAGGTTGAAGCATATATGGTGCTTTCGTCTGCACAAATGAGATTATAATGCCAAGCTAAAGTTTTATCTTCAAAATGTTCTATAAGCTCGGGCAGTTCCGTAATTTCGTTTGTATCTGTATTTATTTTGTATGCGTTGTTAGCACCAGTAGGAAATAGCCATATATGCTCATTTAAGTACTGGATTAAAAAGTTAGCATTTGTACTTTCTTTTCTGGAAAAAGACGGAATTTTTATTTTTGCAACTTCGTTTGACTCTCTATTCCACTTAACAACGTAATCTTTATAAAACGAGCTGAGATAATAACTTTGCCCATCAAAGCAAATACTGTAGTATTGCTCGGATTTTTCCCCTATGCTCTTAATTTCATAGCCGCCCGTTTCCATATCAAAGAACATAACAGCATTTGCTCTGTGTATAACTAAAACTATTTCTGTGCCAACAACGCAAGAGCTAAAAAACTTTAAATCTTTCCATGTTTCATATTGCAGTTTGTGAACTTGCAATTTGGAAACCTCGCTTGCCCACTCCGAAAAATATTCAATCTCATTTGTGTCGGTATTTAATTTCATTATGGCAGGATAATCGTAGGGAATAAAATAAACAAAATTTTTGAAGCTTGCGACACCGTGGAATTTAACATTGCCTTCGTTGCCATTTTTAAATTCCATTTGCTCAAAGCTTTTTTGGGCCGCATCAAAAACGAATATTTTATCATTTTTGTAATACGGAGCAAAGTACAATTTGTTGCTGTTTGCCGCAATTTTCAAACATGCGTAATTATTTTGAGCGGGGATTATCCCCATGCATTCCATTTCTTTGCTTTGTTTTTTATACCTGTAAAGCGTATTCAAATAATCCAAAACCCAAACAAAATTGCCGTCATCTAAAAAACCATGTGAATTCGGAATTCTAAATTCCTGCCCCACAACCGGCTTTCCAGCCGCCTCAAACAAATTCACAACGCTGCCGCCATCACCGTAATACGCATCACTCAACGCAACCGCGCGGTTCAAATCTGGCGTGTCATCGTAGATTCCCCAACCGCCGCTCTTATACTCCCGCACAATCTCCGCATACTCCTGCTCAAGCCAGGGGCGCATGCTCTTGATGGTGCTTTCCAAAAGCGGGTGAGGGCGCCAGAGCAGAACGGTGTCTTCGCGGGTTTTGAAGAACTCAAAAACACTGCGGATTTTTTGCAGGTATTTGCTGGAGGGCTTGTTGTTTTCAATGGTATTTTCTAATAATGCACCAATGGTAGTGTTGTAGAATATGATTTTTTTATTAAATCCTGTTAATCCTTTAATCCTGGCCAGTGAGTACAACCAGACATTTGGTAAAGCTTTTGCGTGTGGGCATTTTGATTGCTCTGGTAATCGGGGTTCAGACAATATTTTGCCCCACTCTTCGGGGATTTCGTAATCTTCGCGTTTTGCGCTGATTGCTTTGTCCAATTTGGGGCTGCCTAGCGCTAGGAATTTGGTGGCGGCATCGGGGTAGCCACGGTGGATTTTTCTGTATTCTCTTGCGTATATTTCGCGTTCTTGCTCCGTTTGGACAATCACCTTGTGGGCGTAGATG
>JAITFT010000190.1 GCA_031281155.1 Candidatus Fibrimonadaceae bacterium | reverse complement strand
ACTAAAAACAGCAACGCCGCTGCTAACACTGCCAGTATTGAAAAATTACGCATTGTAGGCTTCCAGAAAGCGCACTCACTTCCACGCAATAGTCGCAGTTTTTTTATTGGCAATACAATTTTTTTGTTTTCGTCCCAGATGAATTGCATGATTGTAATATAGAAAAAACTCGGGTGGAAGCTTGGTTGCTCTGGCTACTCCATGGGGATATATAGATAAGAAAGGCAAGTATGTAATTGCCCCTGTTATGACTACGCACAGGATTTTAGCAATGGCGTAGCTTGGGTGCAAATGGCAAATCAACCGCCAATGCTTGTAGATAAAAAAGGTAAAATGCTTTTACCGATTCCAGAGATGGCAAAACTTACGAATGGATAAAATAGCCTCCGAAGTTTTGACTGTTGGAGACAAGATCGAAAATTTGAGGCTATTCCAGCAAAAAATCTATCACATTTTTAATTTGTATCCCTTCGTAAGAGTTGATAAAGTTTTTGTCTTGAGAGAGAATTACTTTTTTATGGTTATCTTTTATGGATTTGAGAGGAGTTATTTCCCTTTCAAAAACGCTTTTGTCTATTAAACTTTCGCTGACTTGAAAATAAATTTTTTCTTTTGGAGTCTCGGCTATAAAGTCTATCTCGAAATTCAAAAATTTCCCTATATGAATCTTATAGCCTCGCCGCAAAAGTTCCAAAAATACAATATTCTCCAAAATATGCCCTCTTTCAGCATCTCTATAGCCTAGGAGCATATTTCTTATGCCAATATCAACTATATAGTTTTTGCCAAGCGTTTTGAGCAAGGATTTTCCCTTTACATCGTATCTTTTTAACTCGTAAAAAACAAAAGCGTTTTGAAGTGCGGTTATATAGCTTTCAATTGTTTTATTAGGAGCGGATTTATGCTCTGCCTCTTTGTTGCTAACCAAAAAATTGCTTATGCTGTTTATGGAATTTATCGAGCCAATGCTGTGTGCCAAAAAATCTGTCATTTTTTTTAACAAAGTACTGTCGGTTATTTTATTTCTTTGCATTATGTCTTTCACTATAACGGTACTGTAAACGCCTTCCAGCATTTCGTAAATCATTTTTTCATTAAAATTGTAATCTGCAACTGCAGGCATTCCGCCGTATTTTACATATAGCAAAAATTTATCTTCCATTGCAAGCGTGGAATCAAAATCGTTGAAGCTTAGAAATTCCTTGAACGAGAGCGGCAACATTTTTATTTCAACATATCGCCCAGAAATTAAAGTGGAAAGTTCAGAGGAAAGCAAATAGGCATTAGAGCCTGTTATGTAAATATCCACGTTGAAATCAACTAAAAAAGAATTTACAGCACGCTCCCATTTTTCAATCATCTGTATTTCATCAAAAAGGAGATATGTTTTTTTTCTAGCAGGAATTCGCTTTGCTACGTACAAATATAATTCTTCGTGGTTGGTTATGTTTTTGAACTTCATGGATTCAAAATTTATTTCTATAATTTGCTTTTTGGGAACCATTTTCTCAAGTTCATTTGCAAAAATAGAAAGCATCGCGGATTTTCCGCAACGCCTTATGCCTGTTATTATTTTGACTACTTTTTTATCCTTGTAGTCAAGCAATGTTTTCAGATACCTTTCCCTGATTTTAAAAGTTTCATTCATATACTTGAATATAGAAAAAATTTTTGTCAATTTTTACAAAAAAATCATTTTTTTGTAAGTTTTTGCCAATTTTTATAAAAACTTTATCTGTCGTTAACAGTATTCTGCCTAGAGTCTGTTATCTTAATAGCGCCTGCCCATACGCACATGCATTTGCTGTTATCCATTAAAGCAGGTTGCTTTTTTACCAAAACATTTGTTTTGCCGCCAAGCCAAGGAGTTATGACATTAGGAATGCAGGGCATTTTCTGCAATTTGCCATTAGCGGCGGCGGTTGCTGCTGCTACTACGGGGTTCGCCAAGGATTTACATAAACCAAAAGGCTTTATGTTTACCATGGGTTTGCTGTCCATAATGCTTGCCATGGGTTTGTTGCCCAAAAGCACGGGTTTTACTGGGTGAATTACACCCAGGCTTGACTGGCTGGAACCCATGGAGCACTTTAACTTGGCTCCTTTGCAAACATAATGTGGCATACTAAAAATAAGATAGAAAATCTGAGGCTAATCCGTCGTTCTGTACCCTGGTTTAAGCCTTATGGTTTGGACTCTGCCGTCGGAGGTGTAGTTTTCCAAAATCAAATCCTTGCCTGGAAACCTTGCGTTTACAGATTCTCTCAATTTTTCTGCTTCGTGATAAAATTCCGAATCGGTTAAATCTTTGGTGGTGCGGTAATAAACAGCGTTGTCGGTGACTTCGGCGCGAGCATCGTTGCCGAAAGCTCTTGCCAAGCTGGCCATCACCATTTGTGCTCTCAACGCTCTTTCGTAAGATTCTCTCGCTCTGCGGGCAGAGACAGTGTCGCCCTCTCTTTCAAGGTTTTCGTAAAGAGCTTTCCATGCGCCTGTGTTGTAGGGATTTCTGGAAAGGTCGCTTTTCAATTCTCTGTTTTTTTTCGCAGACTGTCTTTTCGTAGGCTGTTTTGCGGCTCGGGAAGCAGACTTTTCAGCCTTTCTTTCAATGGACTTTGTTTGCTGCGGAGTTTGAATTGTAGTAGATGCGCTTATGCTGGAAATGCGCTCCACAAGAACAAGAAAGCCTATTACTGCTATTACTATTACCCAAAATTTAAGTGAGAATGTATTTTTATTTACTTCAGCAGAAGCGACTGTTTTTTTCACCACAGGATTTTTTTTTGACAAAGCGGTATTTTCTATTTCGCACAAAGCTCCGAGTTTTTCAAGCGTAGTTCTCAAGTCCTTAACCTCTTGCTCCTGCTTTGCGGAAAATACCACAAAGGGTGGAATTTTCAACCCAGCTGAAATACGCTGAGGATTTAAACCCGGAACCTGCAGCAAGGTATTCACAAGCGCCCCCATATCTTGCTGCGGGGTTAAGCCTGTGATTTTTAAGGTGTACATAACAGCATAAGTTAGAAATTAAATTTACTAAGTTTTAATGCAATGGTTATTCGTGGCATATTTCTCCTTTTTTTTCTTCTTGCGCAGCTTTTGCATGCCTACGAAGCGGAGTTGGTGAAAAAATACGCATTTGCAGTTGGAGTGGATTTTGCCATAACCAAGGGTGATTTTGATGGTAAAACCATTATACACTCAAGTGAAAAGGCCCCTGAGAAAGAAAGCGTTATTTTGCCTAAGGTTCCGTTTTTTTTAGTTTATGCCTTTGATGCCCGCGCATTGGCAAATGCCTCTGTCATGGCTTTTAACTTTGGGCTTGGCTTCCCTAGCTATGAACATAATTTGCAAAGCGGAGATGCCAGATATTTTCGGCTTGGTTTGGAATACCAGTATCATTTTTTTTGGCCTGAAGACTTTAGAGTAGGAGCTGGCCTTGGCTACACCTTCTCTTCCATGAGGTTTCCAAAAGCTTCTTTTGCTGAAGAAGACAGCAAGAATTATGCGAATTTTACGGGCAATGGGCCGCATGCAGTGTTTTCTGCGAATTATTATTTTAGCAAAAAATTTGCGGCAGAGTGCGCATTTCGCTATCGACTGTTGCATTTGAACCGAGTGGCAACCGATTTGAACGATGTATCCAAAATCACTCCTGCTATTTTTCAGAACATGGGAGAGTTTGGAGCAAGATTTATGTTTGTATTTTAATAGCAATGTATTCGGATAAAATTTCACAAGCCCAGGATTTAATAGAGCTTCGCCCCGAGCTTATGGAAGAGCGTCCTATTTACGAATCTATCTTGCAATTTTATTCTGACACCGCTCTAATAGAAACGCAAATTGCAGATTTAAAAGCATTGTTGAGCCATAAAAAAATAGAGCTATATAAAGTCAAAGCGAAAAGCTTTAAAGAATGCATATACAACTTGCTAGACGAACACCCCGAAGTCACCGCCTCAAAAGGAATGCTCCGCTTTTACGAAGTTGCAAATTTAGATTGGGTGGAATGCGAAAAAGCAGAAATCATTTTTGGCGATGCCTTAACTCTAGACGTTTACGATTGGAAACCCGATGCCTGGACGGTTTTTGAAAAAGAAAGCGGAGAAATAGAGCTTACGGTTGTGGCGGCGGCTTGGTGAGCTAATCAATTAAGGGTTTTTGCTCTCACTTTAAACTTACCTTTCCATTGTCGCTTATGGAAAGGCCAGCTTCTGGAATATCCAGTTCGGTTAATCTTTTAATTTCTTTTATGCAAGCGCCTGTTGGATCTAAAAAGGGGCGGCGCTCGCCGCGGGCTCCACGTTGGATTGCGGAGAAAATTTCGCCTTCGAGAAAGTTGCCGTTTTTGTCGGTTTTTATTTTAACTATGGGCGCATAGCCCGCTAAACCAGTAATGCTTATGCCGGCATTGGTAGCGAAATTTCCCAAGCTGTAAGCGATAAATTTCCCTTTGTATAGGTCGATAGCTCTGGGAACATGCGGACCATGCCCAAACACCATATCTGCTCCGGCATCTATGGCAAGGCGAGCGAACTCATAAGGATTGCCGCGATTTTCGCTATGAAACATTTCCGTTTTGCGAGTTACGCGCGAAGCACCATCGCCGCCCTCGGTGCCTATGTGCATGCTCACTATAACTATATCTGATTTTGCTTTTAATTCTGAAATCAAGCGTTTGCTTTTTGCCGCATCGTGAAAACGCACAGTTGCATTATTCGGAGCAAAAGCTATAAACCCATAGCGAACGCCGTCTTTTTCAAGGATATACGTTTCTGCTGCTTTCTCAATTCCGGCAAACCCAAGCCCAGCTTCTTTGAGAACTCGCATAGTAGCAATTCGCCCCGGCTCGCCAAAATCTCCAACGTGATTATTTGCAATAGACATTAAATCAAACCCAGCATTAACCAAATGCTTTACATACCTTTCTGGCATTCTGAAATTAAAGCAAAGGCTTGGGTTCGAGCATCTTTTTGGAACTCCGCCGGAATCGAGGAATACGCCTTCCAAATTGCCAAAAGTTATATCTGCATTTCGCAGAACGTTTTGCACATCGGCAAATGTAAGTGCTCCATCTTGCGGTGGAAGCGCTGTTGCATCTTCGGGCCAATTTAAACCCATCATAATATCACCAACGGCAATGAATGAAAGCGTGTCTTTAGCGGAAAGAACAGAGGCCAGCAAGAGAACCAAAAATAAATGTTTCATAATGAAGTAAATGTAGAAATTTGCTCTGCTGCCCATAACCCAAGGAATGGCAGGAAGTTACGAAAATGCAAAAAAAGACTGTCGAAGTCAGGAAAACAATCGAAGAACTTGTAGATACGGTTGTGGAGAGAGTGTTGGGGGCAGGCTCGTTGAATTTTCTATCTTATACCTAACACACGAGGGTAGTATGGCTTATTTAAATAAAGTGATGCTTATGGGGAACCTGGGCAAAGACGCAGAAGTGCGTATGACACAGAACAACAAGAAAAGGGTATCCTTTTCTCTTGCTACAACCCGCAGGTTTCGCAACCCGAACACCGGCGAGATGCAAGACGACACCGCTTGGCACAACATAGTCGCCTGGGATAGGCTTGCCGAGCGCATAGAGAAATTGGCTATTCGAAAGGGAACCCCACTGTACGTAGAAGGCAGGGTTTCCTATCGCCAATGGAACGATCCGCAAACCGGTCAAAAACACAACGTAACAGAAATTCTAATGGACAACTTTGAGTTCCTGGCTCCAAAGCATGGCTATTCAAGCGATAACAGCGGCGACTCTTCTTACGAAGGAAACGCTCCTACTCGCCCGAATTTCGATTCGAGTAACGAATATAGCGCGGGCGGCGCACCTCCTTCGTCTGGTGAAGACGATCAGTTGCCGTTTTAAGGTATGTTAAGCATAGACTTTGTACAAGTAGCAATTTTATGGTGTATCGCAGGCGTGGCGCTTATATGCGCCCTGAATGCGCGTGGTTTTTTTAGAACGCTCCTGTCTTGGCTCATAGCCCTATCAATAATTGTTGTAGCAGCATTCTTTTCCTACATGAAATCAATGTCTGTTAAACAGCAAATAGGGCTCGATGGCCTGGCAAGCGATACCACAAGAACCTTTGCCTCCGATACAAGCTCTGGTGCCGCAACCGAAGACTCCGTTACAGCAAACTTTATCTCCATCGAAAAACAGCTACTAGACGAAGCTATAACAGTTTCAAACGCTATTTTGGCATTCCCAAAATGGAAAGATATTAGCGCGCGAGGCATAGAAAGGCGCGAAGAATTTGAGAGCAGGGCTCTTTCTCTGCGCAATAGAAGCATGGATATTTACAGGCAAATAAGAAATTTAAATCCACCAAACGAAGAAAGAATGCATTATGAATTATTGCTTGCGGCAGCAGATAACCTGCGGCTTGCCGGCTACGAAACGCATTTCCAATTCGGTCAAGATGACAGTTCGGGCGATAATCTGAACAGAGCGATGATCTATGCCGCGCAAGCAAGAGCGGCATTTTTACAACTAAAGGAGCAGTTATGAAAAACGTAGCAATAGCAGGCGCAACAGGCGCAGTCGGGCAAGAACTTTTAACCCTTTTGGAGGAAAGGAATTTTCCTCTAAAATCTTTGAAATTATTAGCCTCGGCAAGGAGCGCTGGTAAAAAAATAAAATTCAAGGGCGAAGACATTACAGTAGAGGAACTCCGCCACGATTCCTTCGAAGGCATAGATTTAGTTTTAGCCGCAGCAAGCGGCTCAATTTCAAAAGAGTATATGCCTTCTGCTGTGAAAGCCGGCGCAGTTGTTGTAGATAACACATCTTATTACAGAATGAACCCCGATGTTCCGTTGGTGATTCCAGAAATAAATCCGCAAGAAATAAAAAAGCACAAAGGCATTATAGCAAACCCGAATTGCAGCACTATAATAATGTTGCTGCCCCTATTCCCCTTATACAAAGCTTTTGGCGTTGAAAGAGTCCAAGCCTGCACCTATCAAGCAGCGAGCGGTGCCGGTGTTACAGCCATGGAAGAGCTTCGCCTGGAGAGCCTTGCCATTGCAGAAGGAAAATCTTTTCAGCGTAGCGTTATACCCTATCAATACGCCTTTAACCTATTCCCGCACAATTCCTCCTACAACGATGGCAGCCCGGAAAAATCCAATGTAAGCGCGCCAACAGGGTATTGCGAGGAAGAATGGAAAATGATTTCCGAAACCCACAAAATCTTCGGAGACAATAACCTGCGAGTCAATGCATCTTGCGTGAGAGTTCCAATTTTAAGAGCGCACTCAGAAGCTCTGAATATAAGGCTTTCCAAAAAAACCAGCGTTGCAGAAATTTACGATGTTTTGCGCAAAGCGCCTGGCGTTGAAATTTTAGAAGAGCCCTCCAAAAATCGCTGGCCAATGCCCATAGACGCAACTGGCAAAGACCCAGTATTTGTCGGCAGAGTTCGCATGGACCAATCTCAGGAAAACACTTTTGATATGTGGGTAGTGAGCGATCAAATTCGCAAAGGCGCAGCGTTGAATGCAGTGCAAATAGCGGAGCTTGTTTAACCATGTTTTTTTCGCTGATTTTAGGTTTAGCGCTTTTTGCGATCAGTTGCTATCTCGTGCTTTTGTTCTTTCAAGTTAATAAAGTTGAAAGGCAAATAACCAATTTGATTTTTATGGTTGAAGGCCACTTGCTGAACAAGTACGGGCATAACCCGAATAAAAGCGTAAAGTTGGTTGATGTTAGAAAGGCTATGACAGAAGAGGACTAAATGCTGCCGAATTTTGGCGAAATCCCGCGCCCCAACTGGATTGAAATAAACCTTGATCATTTGCAAAGCAATATTCGCTATATCCGAAGCTTGCTCCCTGCAAAAACAAAAATCCTTCTCCCCGTAAAAGCCGATGCCTACGGCCACGGTTCCCTAGCCATCTCTTTTGCCGCCATGGAAGCCGGCATAGATTTCCTAGGCGTTGCTCATTTATTCGAAGGCATTGCATTAAGAGAAAACGGAGTAAAGGCAAGAATTTTAATCCTAGGCCCCTGCTTAGAAAGCGATTTTCCCCTCCTAAAAAAACACAAGCTAACCCCCACCATCCAAGACCTAGAAACAGCAAAAGCTTTAAGTTTGCATAACCACTCCCCACTCCCCACTCCACATTCCCCACTAAAAATCCACATCAAAACAGATACCGGCATGCATCGTTTTGGAGTTGGTTTTGAAAATTTTGAGGAGATAAAAAAAATTTGTGAATTGCCGAATTTGGAGGTTGAAGGAATTTATTCGCATTTTGCTACGGCCGATATGCAAGGGCACTCTGCTACGGAAAGCCAGCTTTTGAGGTTTGACAAGTTGGTTAATGAATTGGAAAAACAAGGAATACGCCCGCCCCTATGCCATATAGCAAATTCACCTGCTACTTTATTAACCAACAAAGCTCACTACGACATGGTTCGGCCTGGCATAGCGCTTTATGGCTACGATCCTTTTGGAGAATTTCCATCTCGCTTTCCCATAAAACCCGTGCTGAAACTTCGCTCGACGGTGCGCGCATTGCGAAGCGTTGCAAAGGGCGAAGGAATCTCCTACGGGCATTTTTTTGTTGCAGAAAAAGACATGCGTGTAGCAACCATTGCCATTGGCTACGGCGACGGTTATTTACGCGGCGAGCCGAGCCAGGGCGTAATTTACATACACGGCAAAGCCTGCCCAATTCTTGGGCGAGTATGCATGGATGCCTGCATGGTTGATATAAGCGAAGTCCCAAACGTTCAAGTCGGCGACCTTGCCGAATGCATAAACGGCGAGTTCTGCGAGCAAATTTCCGTAGAATACTTTGCCAAAGAGCACAACACCATTTCCTACGAAATCACCACCCGCATGGCTCGAAGGCTTTACCGCCTTTACCGCTACAAGGGCGAGTTAATGGGGTGGAATGAGTTGTCCAATAAGAATTTTGTAGGTTCAAAAACATGAAAAGCATTTTATTCCATTTCTTTCTTGCCATGCTTTTGCTTTTTTCCCCGCTCTTCGGTCGCGGCGGTGTGCGTTGCGGAACTGTGCAGTTTGCGGAGGATGCTAAAAATCCAGCAAAGAGGCTCTTAGCCAGGCCAGGGTTTACCAATTGCGTTCCCGATAATTATCCAGTTTTTGAAAGAAGAACAAGGCATTTTATTATATACTACAAAACGGAGGGAGTACATGCGATTAAAACTATGGCTTACATAGATTCTTTGGCTAAGTATTTGGAAGATGCCCATAAGCTTTTCACTGATTCACTGGGAATGGGCTATGTTTTAGGTGCAAGCCAAACTTGGCATTACCAAAAAAGAGTTCCTGCCGGGCTTTATCCAGTTGAAGTTATAGACACAGGGCTTTTAAGGGATTATGAGGGCGAATATTCCGAAACTTACGGGCTCACCTTTGCTCCAAATTCGAGAAGCCCAAGAGCAACGCAAGTAGTAATAGAAAACGATTTTATGCATGGCGCAGATTGCACTGGAAAACTTTCCGCAATTCCTTTTATTTCTCCGCAAAATGGCGATTACTCCGTTAAATGGCCGGAAGCATTAAAGATAACGGCATATCACGAACTTTACCATAGCTTTCAACTGATGTATTTTGATTTGTCAAAACACCATACTTTCTGGCTAGAAGCCTCTGCCGCTGGAGTAGAAGAAATAGGAGCGCCAGAAGTAAACGATTATATAAGCTATCTTTCAAATGTATTCAATGATCCCGGGCGTTCTATGGAAAACTCATCAAGCATGCAGGAATATGGTCATGCCACGCTTTATCTATTTTTATTTTTCAAATTAGGTCCAAAATTTGACTCTTATATTTGGAATTCTTTTTTGAAAAATCCTCAAGAAAAATTTGCCGTGCATTTGGCATGGCTTGCCAAGTCTCTAGATGAAAATCCTGAAGATTTGTTTCATGAATATGCGAGAAGCGTTTTTTTCAGCGGTAGCCGCTCAACGCATCTAGAAGCAACTCTTTTTTGGCCCAGCGACCAAGGGAAATGGCCAGCATGGCGTACTAATACAACATCACCTAGCGTTTTGCCCGCCACTACCATCAATTTTATAAGAAGAGAAAGTATGCCGAACACAGATTCCGCAAAAATCTCTCATTTGGTTTTCAGCGATACTACTATATGGATTTTATCTCGCCTATTAGAAAAAGAATTGCCTGAACCGCCTAAGCCGCCTGAACCTGAAAAAGAATTAACCGCTTTCCCTAATCCATGGAATCCCAATAAAAGTTCAGAGTTTAAATTTATGAATTTGCCTGCAAATTCCACCGGCGTAGAAATTCGCACCTCAAACGGCGCATTGCTGGCAAGGGTTTATAAAAACGAAGAAGGAGATACTCAGGTAATCTGGCACCCTAAAAAAACACCCGCCCCCGGCATTTTATATTACCGCGCATTGCCGCATGGCAAAAATAAAAAACTATTGGTGATATATTAAACTCCCGTTTTCGTCAGTTTTGAGGATTTCAAACTGCCCCCCGATAGAATAGGGCTTTGTAATTCCCCTCTGGGGTAGGAAGCGAGCTAGCGAGCTTCTGGAGAACCTTTGAGTTTGCTACCGAGTAAACAGCGGCAAGCGAGCTGGGTTTAGCGTACCGCTATTTTCCTCACGTGTTTGCCGTGCTTTTCGAGGTACACACCTGGGGCAGTGGGCTTTGTGGTGCCGAGCGGTTGACCGCGGAGATTGTAGTATCTTGTCTGAACCCCGATGGCCCCGATTTTAGGATTTTCCCGATTTGCAAAGATGGATGTTTCGCCGTTTGAGCTGCTGCTTGGCGTTTCTTCGCTTGAGCTGCTGCTGGGTGCTTCTTCGCTGGAGCTGCTGCTTGGCGCTTCTTCGCTTGAGCTGCTGCTGGGTGTTTCTTCGCTTGAGCTGCTGCTTGGCGTTTCTTCGCTTGAGCTGCTGCTGGGTGCTTCTTCGCTGGAGCTGCTGCTTGGCGCTTCTTCGCTGGAGCTGCTTTGGGTTTCGCTGCTGCTGGATTGGTTTGTGCTTGAAGATGAAATTGCTTCCCAGACGGCGGTTAGCGTTGTGTTGCTGGTGACTATGTCGTTTAGGAAATCCCAGAATGAGCCTAGCATATCTTTGACCCAGCCTAGGAAGGTGAAGCCTTCTTTTGTTGGCTCGGCGGGCTCATTGATTTTGCCGCCTTTGGCTATTGTTTGCTTATCTACCGCAGAGCCTTCGTCGCTGTCGAAGGTTATGGTGTAGAGCTTGGCGCTGACGTTTATTGTCCAGTTTATGTTTGCTACTATGCTGTAATTTGGGTTTGCTGAGGTGAAGGTGGCTTTGTGGGGGTTTGGGCCGATTTCGCCGACTGGCGTTGTTGGTGCTTCGTCCCATGCCCAGCCTGTCGGTAATTTTACGTCTTCTAGGGTTTGGTCTTCGATGGCTTCCAAATCCGTTGGCGGTTCGTAGTCGGGTGCTGTTGTGCCAAGGGCTTTGTCAACCGTGAAAGTTACGGTTGCTTCGCCGGCATTGCCGTCATCTTCGTATCTTGCCTTTACGGAGTATGTGCCTGCGGCAAGCGGTTTGCTGGCAGGGCCGAGCGTGCCGGTGATGGCGGTGT
>JAITFT010000182.1 GCA_031281155.1 Candidatus Fibrimonadaceae bacterium | reverse complement strand
TAAAGGGAAAGAAGGATTGCTGGAAATTATTTTTGCTTTTTTTTTTTAAACGTAGTTCAAGCTAATGCACGCCAGCCAGAAAGTGTTCATAAGCGTTTCCATTTGAACAAGCGGCAAGCCCGATATGACTGCGAACGGTATCAGCTGGGAGAGCATTGGCGTTGTAACGGCATATAGCAGAAAAGCCTTGTGATAATTCTTAAAGGCATATAGTATTATAGGCAAGTATATCAAATGGAATAAGTTCATCGCCTATTACCGAATAACATTTTTTTTATAATATTTTTCAATAGCCGCCATTTTATAAAGAGCTTTTTGTAAATAATTGCTGCTCTCAAAGCTTTTCTGTATTCTTGATGTATAGATTGATCTAAGGCACGGTAGTAAGCGATTCTATAATTTTTGTTTAGCATAGGCTTGTTTGATATGGCAGAGCCAGCGCGCCAAATATAATGATACACAATATTAGGCAATAAAATGATTCGCCTAGCTTTTTGCCCAATACGGAGATTCATAATTAAATCCTCGCCGTTTGTGATATGCGCTGGGATATCGAAAGTAAAATTATCAAAAAGAGTTTTGCGTACTAAGGCATGTGGCGTTTGACTTATCTTTCCTTTTAAGAGAAATTTCATGTATTGCATATTGTTTTGTTCCAAATAATATGGTTTGTAAGGCCGCCTGCCTTTTCCAATGTATTTATACATTCCTTTAACTATATCAACGTCATCTCTAATATGAGCTAGCAACACTTGCACGGAATTTTCTGGGACTTCATCATCGGAATCCACAAAGCAAATCCATTCGCCGGACGCATGCTCTACACCCGTTTTGCGGGCAACTGTAACGCCTTCGTTTTTTTTATGAATAACATGAATTCGAGAATCTTTTTTCGCATACAAATCGCATATAACGCCCGAAGTATCGGTAGAGCCATCGTTTACCAATATAATTTCTATTTTCTTGAAAGCTTGATTTGCAATGCTTTCAATGCACCTATTCAAATAAGCTTCTGTATTATACACAGGAACTATCACTGAAATAAGAGGATTCACTTCCATCTACGCCACCAATCTTTGCCATTTATACGCTAAAATCCTAATTACAAACTTCAAACTCAACTTTTCTCTATAATCAAAACAACACAGCCCGCAATCATTGTATTTCTTTTTATCCACAATAGGAGCAGGCATAAAATTGCGCTGACTGATTTTAATCGCATTTTTGCTGCAAACATCTTCGCAAATTCCGCAGCTTGTGCACAAATTGTTTTTAACGCAATAGCTCACATTTCTCATTTCAAAGCTCCTTTCAAAAACTTAAATGAGCTATGACGTAGCTCGTTTATTTTTTCTTCCGTCAATTTCCAATCTATCTCCTTTTGAATTTCCATTATATTTCCATTAAAGCGCCTGCCTTCCAAACAAAATGTTTTTAGCAAGCTATCAATTCTTGAATTTCTAGATGCTGCTTCTTTGCTTGAATACCTGTCAAACGTCAAAAATTGCTTGTTATGCAAACAGGAAAATACTGTGCCATGAAAACTATCTGTGCAAATAAATTCAGCAAATCGAATTAAATTTATGAATTCTTCTGGCCCAACATTGTATGGGGCAAAATCGCCAAAATTTTCATCGCCAGCCACATACTGGTCTAAATGCCTTAAAGCAATTATTGGCAATTTTGTTTTTTCCTTCAATTCATTGACTGCTATTCTATGTTTTCTATTTGGCCCCAGCAAATACGCAAGAATGTAAGGCTTGTCAAAAAATTCTTTTTTAGGTATTTCCTGTTTCCATTCTTCTTTCGTTAAAAGCAATGTCGGGTCGCAAACCAAAGGAATATTTTTGCCAGCAAGCTCTTTAATTATTTTTTGCCCCGCAATTTCTCTAACGCTAATATATTCTATTCTACTTAAAAACTCCGCAGTTCTTTTCCTTTGATGAAGCGGAATTTTTGAAACTCCAAAACTGGAAGCATAAGAAATTTTTGGAATATCCTTTGGGACGAACATTAAATTGTAGAAATTTGTTGACAGTCCGCTCGGAAGCCATAATTGATCGCTACCAGAAAGGATTGCGGAATAATTTAAAGAACTTTCGCAGAGTTTTTTGTAGCCATTGCAAATTGGCGACAAATGGTTTCCGAATTTATTCTCGCAGAAAGCTTTAAAATACTCATTCCTGATTTTATTATTCTGCTTAATTTTTCCATAAAACAACAAACTTATTTTTTTTTGTAAACGTTTATATTTTCCTTTTAGGAAATCATAGGTGAAGAGCTTAGGAATAACTTTAAAAATAAATGATAAGTTTTTTTTGTATCTAATTATTTCCAGTTCAAAACCTAGTTTTTGTATAGATTTAACTGTAGCTAATGCTTGTAGCATCGAACCGTAATTTCTATGATTATAGACTATGCATAAACCTATTTTTTTCATTTCGTCTCCTTTGGCAATTCAATATAAGAACCAAGCTTTCTATCACATTCTGATGGTTCAAACGTTCCTAAACCAAGCAAAATAAGCAAAGGATTTTTTAAACATTTTTTTAAGCCTATTAACATTTTAAGCTGCTTCCTCCCTGTAAAAATTTTCTATATTCCAATTCTTAGTTATATGGGGCGTAATCGCATAGCACATAGTTGCACCGTCGCCCGCTTTTATTATATGATATTCTGGTTTCATTTTAACCTTACAGGAGGCTTTATGCCAAAAGACAAAAACATTAACAAAAACGAGCTTGCGCCGAAGGGTCGCTATGCCAAGCTCACGCTCGACCTGACTTTCAAAAAAGCATTCGCAAGCAAAAAATACAGCGACCTGCTTATCACCCTGCTCAACACTTTCCTCAAAAAAAAGCTTGCGCACCCGATAAAAGCAATACGCATCAACAACCCTTATGTCCAAGGCGAAACCAAGGATAACAGAGATGCCATCTTCGACATACACTGCCAGGATTCCAAAGGGAATAGTTTCATAGTTGAAATGCAAATGGCGAAGCAGGCTTACTTCATCAAAAGAACCTTGTTCTACTTGTGCATGGCCGTGGCAAATAGCGCCCCGAAAAGCAAGGGCTGGAACTTCGATTTCCCGAGGGTTTATTCGCTGAATTTCATCAACTTCGACCTTGACTTCGGGGAAGGCAACGATGAAATAGTGCAATATCTTTCCCTTTCCAACGAAACCAACCCTAAAATAAGATATACTTACATAAA
>JAITFT010000135.1 GCA_031281155.1 Candidatus Fibrimonadaceae bacterium | reverse complement strand
TATTGTTCTATGGGCTGGAAAAGATTCTACGGCATTTTTCGGCAAAAGCACTGAATCTAGCCTTTCATCTTTTTTTAAAGACTTGCCATCTATTCTTATGGCATCTTGCGAATTGCTCTCTTTTGGCAAAAATCCGGCAAGGGCGCGCAGAAGTTTATCTCTGTGGGTTTCGCCAGCCAAAAAAAGAAAATCATTCTTTTCAAGCTCTAGAGAAAAGGGTTTTATGCTATCTTGAAGCGATAAATCTACCCAGGAAAGAACCATATTATTTACGTAGCAATACGCTCCTTAAAAACAAAAAAAACACGCTAAACAATAGTAGCAGTAATGTAAATAAAATGCAGCAAACCAGGCTGCCATATAAAAGCGGCATATCATTCCAAGAGTGAGCAGTTGTTATAAGGTTTCCAAGCCCTTGAATTTCAAATTTGGCTTCTAAAAAGAGCAAAATTAAGAAAATGGCAGGCGAAAAGAAGCTCCAAAGCAGGGCTTGGCCGGGCAAAGCGGCAAGCAAGGCTTGTTTTTTGATTCTTTTTGAAGCCATGCGCAAAAAAAACGATAATTCGCTGTAATCTTTATTCATTTCTTTTTTTTTTGCTTTAAGGAGCAAAAAAGGGGCAAGAAGACAGAAGCTAATAAGAAAAATAAGCAAAAAACGATAAAAAGAATGAGGAAAAGCTTCTATTATAAAGCGTTGCACTGTTTGTGGATATTCAAAACTGGAAAAGCCCCAGGTTTTACCTAACAGCAATTTCTTTAGGTATTCTAAAAAATCAGCAAGGTTAAATGCCAAGCTCGGCAGCAACGGCACGGATTCCTTTTTTGTCTATAGTTCTGAGCCCTTGACTACTGACGCGCAAGCTAACCCAGCGCTCTTCTTCTGGTATAAAGAATTTCTTTTGGTGCAGGTTAGGAAGCAATCTAACCTTCTTTTTGCGATTGGAATGAGATACACGGTTGCCTACCATTCCCTTTTTTCCTGTAACTTCACATATGCGGCTCATGACTTTCTCCAAAAATCTAACGTAAAATATAGAATTTTTTTGGTTTTTTGTCAAGGGAATTCTTTGATATTGTCGTTGTTTTTTGAAAATATCTAAACATTACTATATTAGTATCATGCTTAAATCCTCTTTTCTCGTTTTCTTCCTCTCTTTTCTGCTTTGCACAACCGTTTATGCGCAATACGCCTGGAAAAGCGTTCAATTCATTGGCGGCGGTTATGTTCCCGGCATAACATTCCACCCTAACGGTGATGGCTACATTCGCACAGATGTTGGCGGTGCCTACTGCTTAAATGCAGACGGTTCATGGACACCGCTAAACGATGCTTTTCTAGATGGCAACGATATGGGCTCCGTTGCCATATTCGCAGACGAAGGCAATCCAAATCTTTTATATACAACCGGCGGTTTGTACCCGGTGTTAGGCTGGTGCGGAGGCGGCTCTTTTTTCCGCTCTTCAAATAAAGGGCAAACATGGGAAAAAATCCCGCTTACAAGCTCCAATGTTAGCGGCACAACAGCGGCAGCGTTAAACGGAGACGGTAATTTGTGCTTAAACGGCAATTGGGAAGGCAGGGGAACTGGAAACAGGCTTGCGGCAAATGGAAATACAATTTATTTTGCCACAAATCAGAATGGTTTGCTAAAAAGCACAGATAGAGGCACAAGCTGGACCGTGCTAACCGTTGCTTCGGTTGCAAGAGAATCGGGCTTTACAGCCGTATTTACCGATAAAAATAATAACGTCTATGCTTCGCCGAATGGCGGCGGGCTTTACAGAAGCACTAATGCAGGCACAAGCTGGACTCAGGTAAGCGGCATAACAGGAACGGTATATCAAATGGCATACAGCTCCATGGCAGATGTTGCGTTTATTACAACAAATACTGGCAATACTTTAGATCAGGGAACAGCCACTGGTGGAAGGTTGTGGAGATTAAACACAGCAAATGCCACAGTTTCGGAAATAACAAATTTGTCTCAGGGAACTCGCGGTTTGGTTGGCCTTGCAATAAGCCTTGATGCAAGCGAAGTAGCAGTTGCTACATCCAGCACCTGGAATGGCAATAACCCAGATAACAATTGGAACACTATGATTCCGCACGGATACATATACTACACAACAGATGGCGGCTCATCTTGGAGAGATATTTTAAAAACCGGTACATTTGATGCCTCATCTGCAGGCTATGTTAATGCCAGCAATCCGCATTGGGTTTCAGCACTTGGCATTGATCCAAAGAAACCCGGGCGCATTATTTTTGGAACAGGTTTTGGAATGTTAAGCACTGAAGATGCAAGCGTTGCGCAACCCGCTTGGAAATTTGCCAGCAATGGCATAGAAGAAACCGTGCCGCTTGGCATTGTTAGCACAACGAAAGGCGCAGCGCTTGTGAGCGTTCTGGGCGATGTTGATGGTGCTTACCATGTAGAATTAGATTCTCCGCCGGCAGACAGGCACAGGAGGAGCAGTGGCGATGCAGTCGGCACAATTTACGATTTGGATTATGCGGGTTTAAATCCGAATTTTATGGTTATGATACACAAACAAAACGCGCATAATTTTGGTGCATATTCAACAGATGGCGGTAAAACCTGGGTTGATTTTGGGAGCAACCCAAGCGGTATAAATAATCAAATAGAGACAAATTTTGTGGCGGTTTCCGCAGATACAAGAAGAATAGTATGGAACATAACCGGGCAAGGAATTTACTCATCTTCAGATTCAGGCAAAACATGGCAGCAAGTCTCCGGTACAAGCAGCTTTAGCGGTTTCCGCATTGTTTCAGATAAGGTTGCGCCAAATACTTTTTATGCTTACATTCCCAACACCGGCACCTTACACAGGAGTGTAAACGGTAGTGCATGGAACTCAATTAACACGCAGCTCGCAAGATCAACCGATGGCGATTGGGCTTGGGGCTTTTTCAGAATGTTCGCTTCTCCGTTTAGAGAAGGCGAGCTTTGGGCAACCCAGGGTGCGCAGATTCCCGATGTTATGTGGTTAAGCGGTGATGAAATCGGTGGCGTTCAACGCTCAACAGATGGAGGAGTTTCGTTTAGCAAAGTGAGCGGAATAGAATTTGCTCGATATATAGGCTTTGGCAAAGGTTTGGTTGAAGCTAACCCAGCAGTTTATTTTACGGGAATGGCGCAAACGGGGCAAACTGTTGCGAGTGTTTATCGCTCCGTAAATTATTCAACATGGACACCGATAGACAATGCAGCAAATAAATACGGTGAAGTTACAATGGTTGTTGGTGACCCTTGCATTTATTCTCGCGTGTATTTGGGCACAAGCGGGCGCGGCATAATTTACGGAGAAGAGGACGGGCACGAAAATACCTGCTCGGATCGTGAAGACTATGACTACGTAACGCCAGTGCTTAAAGCTCCTGAAAACAAAAAAGCTGCGGAAGGCATTCGACTGTATTTTGATGGAACTCGCATTAAAATACAAAAAACCTTGCAAAATGGAGAAACCAAGAGTTTTGACCTCAAGGGCGGAAAGCGTTTTTAAATTTTCTACATTACCTCCGAAAAGAATATGTTTATAACTTAGGAGATACAACTATGTCTAATTCACCAACGAACCACGCCAAGTTGAATGCGTGGGTAAAAGAAATAGCCGACCTGGTAGAGCCGGCTAACATCTATTGGGCAGATGGCTCAAAAGCCGAATACGACCAAATGATTAAAATTTTGGTTGATGCCGGTCTTGCCACACCGCTCAAAAAACGTCCAAACTCTTTTTTGTTCCGTTCCGATCCTTCGGATGTAGCTCGTGCTGAAAGCCGCACTTTTATTGCGAGCCAAAACAAGGATGATGCTGGTCCGTATAACAATTGGATTAACCCAGCAGAACTGAAAGAGAAAATGAGAGCAGTTTACAAAGGCTGTATGAAAGGCAGAACCATGTACGTTATTCCATTCTCAATGGGCCCCATTGGCTCCCCAATCGCAAAGATCGGCGTTGAAATATCCGATTCGCCTTATGTTGTGGTAAACATGCAGATAATGACTCGTGTTGGCACAAAGGTTTTGGAAGTTCTAGGCACAGATGGCGAGTTTATTCCTTGCTTGCACTCCGTAGGCAAGCCTCTAGCCGAAGGTCAAACCGATGGCGGCAAATGGCCCTGCGAACCCGATGTAGAAAAGAAATACATTTCGCACTTCCCCGAAGAAAGAACAATCTGGAGCTTCGGTTCTGGTTACGGCGGAAACGCTCTGCTCGGAAAAAAGTGCTTGGCACTTCGCATTGCAAGCATAGCAGCTCGCGACGAAGGCTGGCTCGCAGAGCACATGCTCATTTTGAAAATGACTCGCGAAGCAGACAATAAGTTTAAATATATTGCTGCTGCTTTCCCAAGTGCTTGCGGAAAAACAAACCTCGCCATGCTTATACCCACCATCCCAGGCTGGAAGGTAGAATGTATCGGTGATGACATTGCTTGGATGAAAATCAGAGACGGCAAACTATATGCCATCAACCCAGAAGCAGGCTTCTTTGGCGTTGGTCCTGGCACTTCCATGCACTCCAACCCAAATGCAATGCTCTCTATAAAAGAGAACACAATTTTCTCCAACGCTGCTTTAACCGAAGACGGCGATATTTGGTGGGAAGGCATTGGCTACGATGCTCCTGGCAAGTTGATAGACTGGAAAGGCAGAGAATGGATTCAAGACAAAAACAATAAAGATCAAGAACCATCTGCTCACGCTAATGCTCGCTTTACCGTTCCTGCTCGCCAGTGCCCGGTTATAGCCCCAGAATGGGAAGATCCAAACGGCGTTCCAATAGATGCAATTTTGTTCGGCGGTCGCCGCGCAAGCGTTATTCCTCTTATCCATCAGGCGAAGAGCTGGAATCACGGCGTGTTTATTGGCTCCATTGCTGGCTCTGAAATCACTGGCGCAGCACTTGACCTTAAGGTTGGTTCTGTTCGTCGCGATCCAATGGCTATGGTTCCGTTCTGCGGTTACCACATGGGCGACTACCTAAAGCATTGGGTTGAAGTTGGCAAAAACATTTCCGAAGAAAACCAGCCAAAGTTCTTCTTTGTTAACTGGTTCCGCAAGAAAGACGGCAAATTCATGTGGCCTGGCTTCGGCGAAAATTCCCGCGTTCTCAAGTGGGTATTTGAGCAGTGCGATGGCAGCGGCAAAGCTGTTGACACGCCAATTGGCTTAATGCCAGAACCATCTTCAATCGACAGACCTTCCGATGTATCCGAAGAAACTCTTAAAGAGCTTCTTGCTGTTGATATTGAAGGCTGGAAAGCGGAAATCAAAGATGTTCGCGAAAACCACTATGCCAAGTTGGAACCCAAGCTGCCGAAAGAGCTTGCCGCCGAACTTGATGCTATCGAGAAAAGACTCGGTTAATTTTTAATTTAAAAAACTCCCCGTTTGGAAACAAGCGGGGAGTTTTTTTGTTTTTGCTTTGCGCAATCAGGCTTTTGATGTAGAGATTTTCAGGATTACCATACTGCTATTCTTTTTGTGTATTTGCCACGTTTTTCAATGTATATGCCCGGCCTTGTTGGTTTGGTGGTGCCGAGCGGGCTGCCTTTTAGGGTGTAGTATGTCTGAACCTCGATACCCTCGATTTTAGGATTT
>JAITFT010000120.1 GCA_031281155.1 Candidatus Fibrimonadaceae bacterium | reverse complement strand
ATGAAAGAGATGGGAGGAAATAATTGTGGGTAAAGGGAAGTCTGGGGAGGGGCAGTTTGCCGTGAAGTTTGCGGGGTGGGACTTGAAAATAAACGGCTTGGATTTTGACCGGCAGAGAGTAATAGGCAATTACATCTTCCTAGCCCAACGCCAGTCCCACCCCGCAAACTTAAACTCAAAGCGCCCCTCCCCCAGAGGGGAATTGAAGCCCTATTCTATCGGGAGGCAGTTTGAAATCCTCAAAGTTGACGAAAACAGGGGGTGACAAGCAGCCTGGCAATTCTGCCGTTGCCGTCTTCATCCACCTACAACGTTTCACGTGAAACAAATGCTTCTCGGTTATTATGCACAAATGATGTTTCGCCTGTGTCCATTCTTATTGCATCGGCGGGGCAGGCTTCTACGCATAGGCCGCAGAATACGCATACCGAATAATCCACCTCAAAGCAAAGCGCTTTTTTCTCAATGAAAGCATCTGCCGATTCGCCTGCTTCTAGCTTGATGCAGCGTGCGGGGCAGGCGGCGGCGCACATTCCGCAAGCAACGCAGCGCGGGGTGCCATCGTTTCGCTTTAGCAAGCGATGCTTGCTACGGTAATCTTTGGGAATAGGAGGTTTTATAACTGGGTATGGGATTGTGGGCAGGGTTTCGTATTTAAAAAGCCCGCGCAAAAAATGCCTGAGCGTGGTGTATAAGCCGCGGATCACTTCGGGTATGTAAGCCTGTACCCAAAGGGTTCTTTTAGGATGTTGGACAATGCGTGTCATGGGCGGTAATATAGAAAATTGAAAAGCAGCGTTTACTATATTTAATAGAAATATGAAATTCGATATCTTAACGTTATTTCCTGAAATGTTTGGCGCATTAGAGCACAGCATTATCAAGCGTGCGCGCGATGCAAAAAAAATAGAAATCAACTACGTTAATTTTCGCGATTATACTAAAGACAAACATCGGCGTGTGGACGACAGTCCTTATGGTGGCGGGGCTGGGCTTGTTTTAACAGCGCAGCCAATCGTTGATTGCGTTGAAGCCATTGATCCAAAACGCATGGCACGGCGAATCTTTTTAACACCCGCTGCACCCGTATTAACGCAAGCGCGGGTGCGCGAATTAGCAAAGCACGAGCATTTAATATTGCTGTGCGGTCATTACGAAGGCGTTGACCAGCGCGCCATTGATTTGTGCATAGACGAATGCATTAGCATCGGCGAATACGTTTTAACAGGCGGCGAAATTCCCGCTATGGCTCTTGTTGATGCAATCGCGCGCCACGTAGGCGGCGTTATCAAAGCAGAAAGCGTTGATAACGAAAGTTTTTCGGTCGAGGGTCGGCACGAGCATCCGCAATACACGCGTCCGCGCGAGTTTCGGGGTTTGGGCGTGCCCGAGATTTTATTAAACGGCAACCACGCCGAGATAAAAAAGTGGAGAGCTTGAGTTTTCTAAATTCATACACATGGAAAAGCCCGCCAACTTCTTGAAAAATAGCGTAACGTCTAAAGCAATTGTCGTTGGCGTGCTGATATTGCTAATGCTGATTCCCGTTAGCATGGTAAAGAGCTTGATACAGGAGCGCGAGTCTGCCAGCAAAAAAGTGGAGCGGGAAATAAGCTCAAAATGGGGCTACCAGCAAACGCTCGCAGGCCCTGTTATTTGCGTTCCATATACGCACAAAGTCACTGTGAATAATACAGAGCAGGAAAGACAAGACATAGCTTATTTTTTGCCCGACGAGCTGAATATTGAAAGCAATATGCAACCCGAAATTCGTTATCGCAGCATTTACAAAGTAGTTGTTTATCAATCGGAAATTAAAGCAAAAGGCACGTTCAAGCACCCCGACTTCAATAAACTTGGCATCAACAATATTAGTTCCATCGATTGGGAAAATGCATTTGTAATTCTTGGGATTTCAGATTTGAGAGGCATACGCAGCAATATTGCTTTCAACTGGGACAATGCGCCCAAAGAAAGCATGTCGGGCGTAAACGGTTCAAGGTTGACGGAATCGGGGATAACTGTGAAAATACCTCTTGCGACTGATGAGGCAGAAGACAAAATTTATGCATTTGATTTTGCGTTAACACTCAATGGAAGTTACGGATTATTTTTTATTCCAGTTGGTAAAACAACCAACGTAACGATGAACTCGCCGTGGAGCACGCCCAGTTTCGATGGCGCATTTTTACCCGACCAACGCAATATTGCTGCCAATGGCTTCTCAGCGAACTGGAGCGTTTTCAACTACAATCGCAATTTCCCGCAAATGTGGGCCGGCAACGCTCATAAAATTCAGTCATCAGAATTTGGCGTTAACCTGTTATTTCCTGTAGATCACTATCAAAAATCAATGCGCTCGGCAAAGTATGCGATAATGTTTATTGCGCTTACTTTTTTGGTATTTTTTATGATAGAGCTTCTTAGCCGCAAACGTATTCATCCGCTGCAATATTTGTTGACAAGCATTGGCTTGATATTGTTTTACAGTCTGTTGCTGTCTTTGTCGGAGCAAATGCATTTCAATCTTGCTTATATGATTTCAGCATTGGCAATCATTGGTTTAATAACGGCTTATTCGCATAGCATATTTAAAGAAGCAAAGCAAACCATGTTGATGGGCGGGTTTCTTGCAACGCTCTATTTGTTTTTGTTCACGGTGCTGCAATTGGAAGATTTTGCGTTATTGTTTGGCAGCGTTGGTTTGTTTATTGCTTTGGCAACCGTGATGTTTGTTTCCCGCAAGGTGGATTGGTACCCTACCTTAGTAATCATGAGCATTGGGGTTCAAGCAATTTTTGCGCAAGATATTGTTCTTGATTTGCAAATTGAACAAAAAGACGGCATGCATTTCATAGACGGAATTGAGTTGGGTCAAAAGTTGAATATGCAAATGCTTTGGCAAAGCGAAGCGGGAATTTTGCGGATAGACTCGTCTTCGTGGGCTTTGGGCAGTTCTTGGGCAAATGCAAAAGATACAAGCTTTTTATTGCAAAGCGCTGTGCAAAAAAAAATCAGCAACAGGCCTTCTTTTTGGTTGCCGTTGCCATCATCGCTTCCGGTTTTTGAACGAATTTTAAACAAGCCAATTGAATACGATTCTGCTTCTGCAAAAATAATAGTGAAAGATTCTTTAAAAGAACCGGAAATTTTAAAAGACTTGCACAGCGTAAATTTAGAAGCTAGAAACAACGGCGAAATTTTGGAAATAAAACTTGGCAAAGCCTTTGTGGTAGAGGCCTTTAACTCTCGCCCTAATTATATTTTGCGCATAAACGGAGCCTCCATAGACAGCTCTATGTTTCAAGACCTGGCAAAAAATTCAACAATGCTCAGCAGAATAATTCCCATTCAAGATGCGCAAAGCGCGCAACTGACTTTGGTACTGAGGGATAATTGCGAAAGCGCAGAATTGTTAAAAAGAGATGATGGAAAAACTTTGCAGATAGTGCTGAGAAGAAAAGCAACCGCAGCAAAACCAGCCGAGCCTCCACCTGTGGCGCAAAATCAAAAAAAAAGAACCATAGTCATCGATCCTGGGCATGGCGGCGAATGGAGAAAGGGCGGTGGCGGCGGAGACCCTGGCGCTGTTGGTCACAGAGGACTTAAAGAAAAAGACATAACTTTAGCAGTTGGGTTGAAATTAAAAAAGAAGCTTGAGGCCAAAGGTTTCACAGTAAAGATGACAAGAGAAACAGACAAGCCTTTAGACCTTCAAATGCGCCCGAAAATGGCGAGCGATTGGGGCGGCGATTTATTTATAAGCTTGCACTGCAATGCCGTAGAAGGCAAAGAAAGGCAGCAAAGAGCCGAAGGCTTTAAGTTCTACATATTGCGAGCAGGCGGCTCTGAAGAAGACAAAGCAATAGCTCGCAGAGAAAACCAAGCCATCGCAATGGAATCGGGCAAAAAAGGCAAAACCGAAATCTCTCCTGCAGAGTGGATTATCCTCGATAACCAGCTCGCCTTATATGCAGAGAGAAGTGCTCTGCTCGCAGGTCACCTGGTGGAAGCTTACGATGGAGGCCCAATAAAGAAAATGGGAACTGGAGCTGGCCAGGCAGGCTTCATGGTTTTAGTAGGCGCCTACATGCCGGCAGTGCTGGCAGAGCTAGGTTTCATAACTCACCCAGGCGATGCCGAAATTATGGCATCGGAAAAAGGTCAAAACGAAATGGCAGAAAGATTAACAAAAGCAATAGCGAATTTTTTCAAATAATCGTTGCCGACCATCAATCACTAATTGTTCCCCAACTCTCTAAAATTCGACACTAAAGCCTCGCAATTTTCCCCTCCTCTAATTTCAACTCGAATAATTTCTTTTGGCTGCGCAGCGGTAAAAACAATGCTCCATATTCCTTCTTGGCAACGGCCGAGGGGTTCTTTTAGCATGGCTGTCCAGGTAGCGGTTTCTCTATCGTTAAGAATTGTTCTGTATTCAAAATAATTTGATTCGGGGGCTGCGTAACCTATTCTTTGGGCGGAGCCTACTGTGCCGACATCTTTAACATAAGTCTGCTGGAGTCTTATCCAGGTTCTGCCAGAGGAAACTATTTGTGCTGCCGTGGATTTAGCGTTGTCTTGCCGAACTATATCCAATATAACAAAGACCGCTAGCGCTATACCAAGCACAGCAACAAAGATGATTTTTCGTTTCATATTCATATAATATACAATTTTTACGGCAAATCCGTCACTTTTTTTCAAATAAATCCAAAAACTTTGTGTATTGCACCCGTGTACGTTTCAATAATTGTTTCGCCCAGCAGGTAGGATATGGGGGCTGCAAGCCCTAAAAAGGGGCCAAAAGGCAATGGGGAAGCCATATTTCTCTTGGTTAAGAACCTAAAAGGAACCACCACAGCAAGAGCGAGCATAGAACCTATTATTAAAGCCGTAAAAGCAAGTTCTGCTCCCATAATCGCTCCAAAACCAGCCAAAAGCTTTACATCACCCAAGCCCAAGCCTTCTTTTTTCAAGATTTTCGAGCTTATAACAGAGAATAAAAACAAGCCGCCACCGCAAGCCGCAATACCAATCAAGGAGCTTAGCCATCCAATGCCGCCTTCAAAAAAAGACAGGGTAAAGCCCACCAGAATGCCGCCTATGGTGACTGTATCTGGCAGAAGCAGATGCTTGAAGTCTATAACGAAAATTGGAATTAGCGTGACCAACAGCCAAAACAAGCAGAAACATCTAATAATATTTGCATCTTGAAAAGCTTTTGGTTCCGTTAAGAATGCGGCCGCAAAGCCCAGTAGCATGGCTAAAAATTCAACAATAGGGTACCTAATGGAAATAGTTTCTTTGCAGTTTGCGCAACGGCCGCCTAGGAACAGCCATCCTAAAACAGGAATGTTTTGCCATAGCGGAATTTTGTGTTTGCAACGAGGGCAATGCGAACCTGGTTTTATTAAAGACATATCGCGCGGCATTCTGTATATGAGCACATTGAAAAAACTGCCGAAGCAGGCTCCTAAAACTGCAAACAGTATCCATAAGAAGATAGCGGGAAAGTCCATTGTGCAAGCAGGCATAGGGATAATCTAGAAAAAAGCACTGACAGGAATACCCCTTTACAAGCACGGAGATTTTTGCTATATTTGTGCCCAATATTGCAATTCTTATTCATTGTCAACCACAGGAGAAAACATATGAAAAAATCCAAGTTAACGCTCGCCGCTATCGCTTTAACCGCAATGGCAATCACATCTTGCGCAGGCAAAGCACCAGCAGAAACAGCCGCTGCTTCGCAGGATCCAGCCACTGCTGCCGTAGTAGCCGCAGAATATGTGGTAGATGCGGTAACGGCAGAACCTACTGCCTCTGAGTCAGTATCTGAGTCTGCAGAGCCAGCATCTGAAGAAGAGCCCGCTGCCGAGTAATTTAGCTAGTTATTGAAAATTCCCCTTTACAAGCCTGGAGTATTTTGCTATATTTGCTCTTAATATGGCAAATATCTGCAAAAATAGCTCCAATGCTTATCGCACCCCAAGCGCGGGTGCGCAAAATCTAAGCAGTATCTTGCACCCCCCCCCCTAGCGAACGAGCTAGCGAGTTCGCGGAGAATCTTTGGATTTGCCGCCAAGTTAACTGCATTTGTCAGGCCCCGATATCCCCGATTTCAAAAATATTCAATTTCATCCCTCAAAATAGGAGTTTCAATATGAAAATAAACATTTTCAAAATGGTGGCAGTTATTGCCGTGGTAATGATGTGCTTTGCTGGGTGCGCCCTTCCCGATGACGATGCTGGAGATAGCAGTGGCACGGGTGGCGGTGGCGGCGGCGGTACACCTTCGTCTTCGTCTGCCTCTGGAAGCACTAGATTCAGCGCCCCCACAGGACTAACAGCGGTTGCAAATGATGCACGAAGCGTTACGATTAGTTGGAGTGCTGTATCCGATGCAACTTCTTATAGGATATACCGAAGTACAAGCGAGTCTGGTGACTATGCACGGGTAGCAACAGTTACGGGTTCCTTAAATACTTCATTCACAAACGATGGTGTTACATACCGACCGCAGCCAAATACCATATATTATTACAGGGTTACGGCACTTAATGGTAGTGTAGAAAGCGATAGGTCGTCTGCCGCTTCAGTAACAACGCCTCCTGCTGCTCCAGGAAATCCGCGAATAAACGTTGATTCCACAGCGAGCCTTACCGTCAGTTGGGGTGTAGTGTCTGGAGCCACTGTTTACAATGTATATCGAAGTTCAAGCCAAGCTGGCGACTATAGCAAAATAGGGACTGCTTCGACAAATTCTTATACTGATAAAAATGAATTATTGGATAATACCCAATATTATTATAGAATTTCGGCAGAAAATAGTGGTGGTGCGGAAAGCTCTCTTTCTTCAGTAACTTCGGCAACCACGGCACCTAATATTCCCACAGGACTAACAGCGGTTGCAGATAATGCGCGGAGCGTTACGATTAGTTGGAGTGCTGTATCTGGCGCTACTTCTTACAGGGTATATCGAAGTTCAAGCGAGTCTGGTGACTATGTACGGGTAGCAACAGTTACAGGTTCCTTAAACACTTCATTTATTCACGGCAGGTTACAGCTACATGCACCACAACCAAATACTATATACTACTACAGGGTTACGGCACTTAATGGCAGCGGAGAAGGCAGTAGGTCTTCCGCTGTTTCAGTGACAACGCCTTCGGAATAAGCTTCTGGTTGCGAATTACTTCCTGCCATTCCTTGGGTTATGGTCGTTTGCGAAATTTTGATTACGCAAATGCAGGGTCGTATTTTGTTACGATTTGCTTGAATCAACGCATTCCGAAAACATGGCTGCATGAGGGGCAATCACAATTCATGGCTGGGCAATCACGTTGGATTGCCCCTACATTGCGGTGGGATTTTGATTACCCGACATTTGGGGTGAATTTATCGTTATGCCCGACCACATTCATGGCATGATTACAATAAACGACACAATCAAACAAAAAAACGTAGGGGCAATCCAACGTGATTGCCCAATCTCATTGTCGAAGTCAACAAAAAAAAATAAAAATTTCATTTTACCCTTGACAAGCCTTCTAAAATTTTCTATATTTTATTCTCCAAATTGCACAACCCCGCGCATTTTGGAAAGAGAGCTGCCGAAGTAGCTCA
Organism: Candidatus Fibrimonadaceae bacterium; assembly: GCA_031281155.1. Taxonomy (GTDB): domain Bacteria; phylum Fibrobacterota; class Fibrobacteria; order Fibrobacterales; family Fibrobacteraceae; genus Fibrimonas. The sequence goes on along the minus strand of JAITFT010000120.1, from coordinate 499 downwards.
ATTGGTAGAGCAGCTGATTTGTAATCAGCCGGTTGTAGGTTCAAGTCCTATCTTCGGCTGAGTGCTTTTGGGTGGATGCCCGAGTGGTTAAAGGGGACGGACTGTAAATCCGTTGGCTCACGCCTACAGTGGTTCGAAACCACTTCCACCCATCCGCCCAGGTAGCTCAGGGGTAGAGCACTTCCTTGGTAAGGAAGAGGTCACGGGTTCAATTCCCGTTCTGGGCTTTAAAAGGTCCGGCTCGTTTTTGCCAAAACGAACCGGACAGTAGTGTACTTTTTTGGAGGTATAGAATGGCAAAAGCGAAATTTGAGCGGACTAAGCCGCACTGCAACATTGGCACCGTTGGCCACGTGGACCACGGGAAGACTACCCTTACAGCCGCCATCTGCACTATTCTGGCAGAGATGGGCCTCGGCTCGGCCAAGAAATACGACGAGATCGACAACGCCCCCGAGGAAAAGGCTCGCGGCATCACCATCAACACGTCCCACGTGGA
>JAITFT010000094.1 GCA_031281155.1 Candidatus Fibrimonadaceae bacterium | reverse complement strand
CGCCAAGCAGTAGCTCGGTAACTCCAAGCTCAAGCAGCGCAATAACAATTACCTGCACCTTGCCAGCCGGCCTAGTTGCCGGAACCAACGTTAATGCCGCTGCCCAAAGAGGCTATTTAAGATGCAGCAACACTGGCAATGCCCCAACAGTAGGCACTCCAGCTTGGAGCGGAACTCCTAGAGCACCCTTTAATGGCACTACTGTAGCCGCCGCAGGAAACTACACCAGCATTACAGTAACCGCAAATTGCGGCACCAATGCCAACCCCAACAACGTTTCCGGCACTTGCAACAACATTGCCATAGCCGCCGCTACAAGCAGCAGCTCTGTGGCGCCAAGTTCTAGCAGCGCAAATTCCTTTACCTGCACAGGCTTGGTTGCAACCGGAACAGTAGGCACTGCAATCACTGCTCCTACAGTGCGTTGCAATGGCACCACCGTTACCAACAACCTCACATGGACACCTACTGGCCGCATTCCAACAGCAACAGGAACCCTTGCTGTTAGCGTTAGCAGAGGCAACGCCACCGGTACTGGCAACGCCTGCGCCGGCATGACAGCGCTATGCGGCAACGTATCTGTTTCCGCCGCTCCAAGCAGCAGTTCGGCAACAGTGCCAAGTAGCAGTTCCAGCGCAGATACGCCCAGCAGCAGTTCAGTGGAAGTTCCAAGCAGCAGCTCAGTAACACCAAGCAGCAGCAGCGATGGGCAAGGTACATTCATAATAGCAAATCCTAAAATCGGGGCTATCGAAGTTCAGGTAAAAAACAACGCTATTATCCTGCAAAACGTACCGCAAAACGCAAAAGTGGAAGTCTATAACCTTCGTGGCGAGCTAGCGCACTCTGTAAGAGCGCATGGCATACACCCATTAACTGTGCATGTCCAAAAAGGCATGTACATTGTAAAGGTTGATAAACAAACTTTGCGTGTCGCTGTGAAATAATCTTACGGCAATTTACTATATTGCCGTAAGAAGTTTTCACCAAAGGAAGTTTTATGAAAAAAATTCTTTTTGCCGCTCTTTTTGCCTGCACTCAGGCATTCGCTATCATAGGCGTAGGTGCGCACTATGTCACCAATACCGGTACCTTAAAAGGGGAAACGGAAACAATTACAATAGGTGAAGGGCTCACAAGCCTCGATATAGATTTAAAGCGCAAGGAAGTTAGCACTTTGCAAGGCTTGGGCTTTAAGCTGTGGATAGATATTCTGCCCTTTATCGATGTAGAAGGTACTTTTAATATAATGGCAACTAGGTACGAAACCAGCTTGGTAGTTCCAATTCCTCTTATGGGCGAAAAGGAAATTCCTTTGGAATTTAAACCAGATGCTCCATATAATTTGCTATTCGATAAAGCAAGCCCTCTTTATGGGTTGGTCTCCGGTGATTTATCGGTAACTAAGCCTTTTGATGTTTTGCCTGTTATCCGCCCTTATGTAGGCGTAGGCATTAGCTATATCGCAAGCATTCCGGTAATAAATAAAAAAATTATTAAAGATATGGAGCCTGCTTTGGTAGCTATTTTGACCGATCCGGAAAACCCGGAAATCGCAACCGTAATTGGCGAAGAGTTTTCAAAAGCGTTGAAAAAAATGGATTATAACGTAGGCATTGGCGGGCACGTAATAGCTGGAGCTCGTTTTAAATTGCCGCTTATTCCCATTGCAGCCTATGCAAACACAAAGTACTACTTTGGCGACCCAGACAAAAAATTCACCCAGGGCGCAGTGTTTGAATTAGGTGGCGGCTTCGCTCTATAAGTCACACACCAAAATAGTTAAATCGTCGTCTAATTCGTTCCCATCACGGAAAACTTTTACGGCGTCAGATAAATATTCTAAAAAATCCCTACAGCTTTCGTTCGTGTTCTTTTGCAAAAGCTCATGAATGCGTTTGTGCCCGAATTGTTCTTTTGCAGGGTTCATCGCTTCGTTTATTCCGTCGGTATAAATAGCTATTCTGTGGTCATCGCTCAGTTTCAAAATTTCATCTTCTACTGTTATATCTGGCATAACGCCAAGGAAAAGCCCGGAGGATTTTAATTGTTTGATCTCGCCAGTTTTTTTATTCATAAGAGGCATGGGGTTATGCCCTGCGCTGGAATATACAAACTCCCTTGTTTCCTTACACCAGGTGGCGTAAAAAACCGTTATGAATTTTCCGCTGTCAATTTCATTTACAAAAGTTTCGTTTATGTTCTTTAGCGTTAGCGCTGGGCTTGTTCCGCTATGCGGCGAATTTTTCAGCATTATTTTAAACATCGCCATCATCATTGCAGCTGCCGTTCCATGCCCAGATACATCTGCAACCACAAGCCCGATTTTTCCATTGGGCAAATCAAAGCAATCGTAGTAATCGCCGCCCACATCCATAGTAGCTTTGTAATCTGCAGCTACATCTGAAAGCGTTTCTGGAAATGTTGAAGGCAATAGTTGGTGCTGAATTATATTTGCCTGGTGCAGATCTGATTTTAATTCGCTATGAGCTTTTTTCAGCTCGTCATATACTGAATTCAGTTTTTCATTTGTTAATTTTAAAGACTCATGAACTCTGAAAGATTCAATAGCCAAACCAGCCTGGCTTACCGTTGCTGAAATCATTGTGGCATCTTCGCCGGTTATTTTACCTTTATCTGTTAGGTCTATCCAGAGCAAGCCTTCGCATTTAAATTGACTGCATTTAACACAGACTCGCCGCTTCTCATCTTCAGAAGCGGCATTCAGAGCAAGGCCAGCATTGGGGTTTACCCAGCAATATGGGGTTTCTGAGCTGTAGCATGGGCAATTTTCTTTATTGCAATTTTTCGCTTCCCAGCATTTTTCCGTAACTCTTGCCATCATGGGAGATACAATATAAGCCTTGCTCCCAAGCATCGCAAAGGCATCGAATTCAGGGACAGGGTCTGACAAAACGTGCTTATTGCAGAAAATTGCTTCTGCATATTCGCCAGCCATAACATCAATTTCTGGCCTAAAGCCTTCTAACTGTGCTTCATCAAAGCCTACGCTGTGCAAGGGTTCAAGGCAAAAATTTTCCGTATCTATTCCCAGAACCATAACCTTATTGTAACCGGCAAGGTCTCTAAACCCCAAGCAAAGCCCCTTGTACACAGCTTCAACGCTTTGAGCCTGAGCGGTTATCTTTGCTATTTCGCTGGAAGTATAATAGGTCATAAGCTGCCTACGCAGCGTTTCGGCCAGCCCCAGAGTGTCTTTTGTCTCTGTTGTTTCCATTCGAAGTAATGTAGAAAATCCAAGCTAACCCGTTTTTTTTATTTTACAGCCAATGACATTGTTTATTCCTAAAAAAATCCTGTTTTGCGTAATTATCTGCGAATGTTTGTCTAGGATAGCTTTGCTTTTGGGGCTTTTTCAGATTCCAGGATTGGCGATGGGGTCGCATCAGTATGCCGCTTTTTTTGTCGCGATTTTTTTGTTTGTGGCGTTTCGTTTTTTTTCGCAGAGATTATCGCTTGAGCTGGGTGGGGCGGCTAAGAAGAGTTTGAGAGCGTATTTTCAAGATAGGTTTTTAAATCTTATGCCTGTGCAAGATCGTACTCAAAAAGGGGTGCCGCTTCAGGATTTGTCTATGCGCTATATTAAGGCGGTGGATTTGATGGAGCCTTGGTATAGCCGCTTTTTGCCAAGCGCAGGAGTTGCGGTGATTGTTCCCTGCATTATTTTATTTGCAATGTTTTTTATAGATAAATTGACATTTATAATTTTATTTTTCACAGGACTTTTATTGCCGCTCTTTTTATTTTTGATAGGGAAAGTTGCGCAAAAAAAATCTGAAAAACAATGGCAAAGTTTTTCAAAATTAAGGGCTTTCTTTCTGGAAAGCCTGCAAGGCTACAAGACCATAAAAATTTTTAAAAAAACAAAAGAACGCGAGCGAGATTTAGAACTTGCAGAAAGCGAGTTTAGCGAAAAAACATTGGCTGTGCTAAAAGTCGCATTCCTTTCGGCGCTTGTGCAAGAGTGGGCGGCAGCGCTGAGTATTGCGCTGGTTGCCGTCAGCCTCGCTTTGCGTTTGCTGAACGGCAACACCGAATTCGCCGTTGCCTTTTTAATTCTGCTGATGCTACCCGAATTTTACCGCCCAATAAGGCAATTCGGCATGGCATTTCATGCAGCGATAAACGCTAAAACAGCATGGGAGAACGTGAAATGCTAATCTACATCACAGGCCCTTCGGGCTGCGGAAAAACACGAATGATTTTGGAAATGCTTGGGCATATTGAGCCACAGAACAGCAAAGTAAAATTGCTTTACAATGGCGATAAAAGCGAAATTGCCTGGATGCCGCAAAACCCCACTTGGTTTAAGGGAACGCTTTTAGAAAATCTCTGCCCCGTAGAGCTGCGTGATTTTTCGGAAGTAAAAGCCGCTTTGGAAAAAGTTAATTTGGAACATTTTACCGAAAGATTAAACGAGCAAGTGCAAGAATATGCAAGCAATTTCAGCGGCGGCGAAAAACGCCGTTTGGCAATAGCGAGAATTATTTTGCTAAATCGCCCAGTTTGGATTTTAGACGAACCTTTCGCGAGTTTAGATGATGATAATGTTCAAATTATTAAAAAGTTAATAAAGCAAGAAAGCGAGATGCGTTTAGTTATTTGCATTAGTCATTAGCTACCCCGCAAGAGGGGGGGTGTTGTGAAAAAATGTTCCATAAGCACTGCGATAACCAATCATGGGAGCTTTTCCATAAAATCTAAATGCAATTATAGAACGATCAGCAGGAATATCATAAGGCAGAGCAAAGCTTAGAGCGTTTTTCTCTATTTTCTCGTAACCCAAACCGTGCCTGGGAGCAAGCCGCAACTCTGCCCATTTTAATTGGCTTAGCCTATTTAATGTATCAATTAAGGCAATTTTTTGTTCGTTGTTTAAGCTTTCATAACCAAAATTAGAATACTTTACAAGAAATCTAAAAGAAAACCTTGGCGGGAAATTATCAGGATTATAAATTTCTTTTGCGGCTTTTATGTAGGCGGAGATATTTTGTCTTTGTTTAGGATGTTGCATTTAATTCTCTGCATTATCAATGAGCTGAGTTTTAAAATATTGTCGCATGTCTTTGTGAGAAATTTCGGAACGTCCTTTGGTAAAAGCTCTTATCCAAGGCTCTTCTTCGTGAGTAAGATTGCGAAGTTTCCAAGCAGAAAATTGCCCGTAATACGTATGTACCATATCCAAAATTTCATGAGTTTCTCTGCTAAAAATACTCAAAGCATCTGCATCATAAGGAATAGGAATTGGACCTGCTTCAAATTTTTTGTACTCGTGATAAAGCGGAACGCAAACAGGGCCATGTTCCCAAGCCTCTATGGGTTCAGCAAACAATGGCGAGTCTGTAATAGCCAAGTTAAAACCTTGGGCGTAATAAACCAATTTCTGAAGCTTCATATTAGACATAAGGTCGCCAGCGTCCAAATCTTGTCGCTTGAGAAAATAATTAGCTATATCAAAACAAGTACTCATTTTTCACCTCAACGTAAATATAGAAAAAACAAACCCCCCACTCCGCAAGGAAGTGGGGGGTTGTTATATGAAAAGCAAAAATAATTATTTGCCCATGCTGAGTATTTCCATGGTAGAAGCGCTAGCAGAGTTAACAACTACAAAATGATAGTTGTCGCCAGTTGTGAATACTATAAACGCAACGCCAGGTGTAGCTTCAATAAAGGACACAGCATCATCTATATCGTCTTCTGGATCATACTTAGCGATTATATCCGAAAGATCTGCCCACTTTGTTGCTGCCTTTACAGTCGCTTGATCAGTGTTTGAAAGCGTCCAAATAATAGCGGGTTCGTAATTAGCGTCTGCGGCATGATGATCTCTGAATATCTTGCTAACATCGGTAGTGCTGTTAGCCAAGAGTACATCGTTGTCAAAAACAATGGCATCGGAGGAATAGATACGGGTCAATTGACCAGTAATAAAGCCAGGGGCATAGACTATGTCAATTTTACCGACATTAGCAGCAAGCTGACCTGATGTATAAGCTGTTCCGCCATCAAGGTCAACAAAAGAACCTGCTACACCAGTGCCACCAACATCTATGGTTTTTTTATTTATATCGGTGTTTGAACTTTCTTCGCATACGTGAGTTTTAGTTACAACTTCGACAGCTTCGCCTTCAGTGAACCTTGCAGTAATTGTGACTTTCATGGTCATTTCGCCAGCTGCTATGCAAACAGGAGTAAGAACAACGTCAAAGTTTGCTGTAGAGCCGCTAGCATCAGGGGTAGAATCAGATAGCACTGCATTCTCAGGAAGTAGAGTTATGCTTGCAATGGCATTGCCATCATCTGCAGTAACAGTGCCTTTAACGCTGTAGCCCGCAGTAGCCGAACCAGCTATTTCATGGCCAGTTATAACTCCGCTTGGCGTATCTTTGCTATCGGAACAAGACATTGAGAGAGCAGCTAAACCCGCAGCACCAACCAAAGCCAGTTTTTTCATTGTGAACATAATAAGGATCTCCTATTTTGAAATTTCTAATTAGAATATAGAAAATTTTGAAGCTTTTGTAAAGGGTAAATAGTTTTTTCGTTGTTTTTCGCCGTTTTAAATGAAAGAACCCACTTATTTTGGTAAGTGGGTAAAATTCAGATATTTTTTGTTTACTTTTTACTTAGTTTCCAGAAGCGGCTTTAGCGGCAGCGGCATCACCTTGAGCAGCGGCACCTCTTCCTCCGGCAGCTCTTCTCTCTGGCGCAGCTGGCGCAGCAGATGGTGCGGCTGGAGCAACAACTTGAGCGGCTGGTCTTGGGGCGGCGGCTGGCCTTGCTGCTGCTGTAGCGGCGGCGGCTGCGGCGGCTATGGAGTCGGCTTGAGCCTGTGCTGCAGCCTCTGCTTCTGCCTGAGCCTGCATAGCAGCCTCTGCTTCTGCCTGAGCCTGTGCTGCGGCAGCATCAGCTGCTGCTTGTGCGGCTTGAGCTTCTGCGGCGGCGGCTACTCTAGCAGCTTCTGCTGCGGCAGCCTCTGCTTTCTTTTTGTCTTCGCCGCAAGCTGTGAATGCTAGGGCTATTGATGCGATAACTGCTATTTTAGCTAGTTTATTCATGTGAGGATCCTCTTGGTTAAAAGCTTTGTTGCTTAAATATAGCAATGTTTTAGCCTTTTGTCAAGTATTTTTTTAAGGTTTTTGTAAGTTTTTTTGGAGATTTCTAGTATTTTTAGGGGAAAAGAGCCTCTACCGGAGGCTATTTAAAAGCTAAAGCTGTATATATATGCTTTTCTTTCAGTAAAGGATAGTTTTCTATATTTATCACGGAGGCTAAAATGAAAGCAGTGCTAGAGTCAAGACGAGCTACAACAAAAGTAGCATATCCGTTGCTGGTGAAAGATTTGAGTGGCGTTATTTCAGAAAATGACATTAAAAGACTCTCTTTTAAAGATGAACGAGCACGCTACATTCTCAAAGGGAGCAAATGAAGCAAAAAATATTTATTGACTCCGATATAATCCTTGATTTATTAGCAGAAAGAGAAAAATTTTATGATGATGCAGCAGAGATATTTACGCTTGCTTATGAAAGGGAAATAGAGCTATATACAACGGCAATAGTGCTTGCGAACGTCTTTTATATTTTTAGAAAGATAAAAGGAAATGAAGAAGCAAAAAGAAAAATAAAAAAGCTAAGATTGCTGATACGCGTATTACCAATAAATGAAAATATTGTAGATCTAGCGTTAAACTCAAGCTTTACTGATTTTGAAGATGGATTGCAATACTTTACTTCAAAAGAACATAGCGTGTTTACAATAATAACAAGAAACATAGGGGATTATAAAATGGACGATATGGACATGGCAATATGCACTTCGGAAGAATTTTTGAGGAGTTTTTGATAGCTTATTAAGAGCCTCTACCGGAGGCTAAGCGGGTCTTTGACCTTTGCTAGTTCCCAATTTTTGCATAAGCTCGTCTGCGTCTCTACTCCAAAAACCTGATCATTCTGCTTTTTTCGCTGATTTCGGGGAGGGCGTTTATTTTTGCCAAAGCGGCTTGAATAGAGCTTTCTTTGGCTTTTGCCGTTGTTACAACTATATCGACTTTGCCTTTGTTATGAGTGTTTTTTTGCAAAATAGATTCTATGGATATTTGGTTTTCGCCCAGAATTCCCGTGATTTTCGCCAAAACTCCGTAGTTGTCTTTTGTTACAAAGCGGAAATAGCAACGAGTGCTCGTTTCGCCGATGGGAACAAGATCTGCCGAATTTTCCTTTTGAAACCAACCCATAGGCAAAGGTTCCCTTTGCCCTGTTTCTATGGAACGAGCCAAAGATACAAGGTCTGCCACGACCGCGCTCGCTGTGGGCAGCTTGCCCGCGCCTGCGCCTGTTTGCAAAGTGGGGCCCAAATTGTCGCATTGCAAATACACCGCATTCAGCACATACTTAACGCTCGCAAGCAAGTGCTCGCTCGGCACAATGCAAGGGTGAACGCGGGCATCTACCTTATCGCCAACTCTATTGTAAATCCCCAAAAGCCGCACAACGCCGCCCAGCTCTTGCACAAATTGTATGTCTTGAGCCGCGATTTCGCGTATTCCTGTTATATGGATATTTTCAAAATTAACAAAGCGACCACTGCAAAGACTCGCTAAAATAGCGGTTTTGTGAGCGGAGTCTATGCCGTCTATATCGAAAGATGGATCTGCTTCAGCAAAGCCGAGTTTTTGAGCATCTGCCAAAACAGCTTCGAACGAAAGGCCTTCCGCTACCATTCTGGTTAATATGTAGTTGCAAGTTCCATTGATTATGCAGCTTAAAGATTCCACATTGCTCCCAAGCAAGCTCTCTTGCAAACTGCGGATAATCGGGATTCCGCCGCCAACTGCCGCTTCAAAAAGAACATGGCATTTCTTTTGCCCCGCAAGCGGAAAAATCTCGCTGCCATGCTTTGCCAGCAGGGCTTTGTTTGCCGTTACAACATGCTTTCCATTTTCAAGCGCTTTCGTAATCCACTTGAAAGGCAGATCGTAGCCGCCGGCAAGCTCGCATATAACCGATATTGATTCGTCTTCTAAAATCGCCATTGCGTCTGTAAAGCCTTTGTAGCCCTTTGCCTTGAATGGAGCAAGCTCTTCTTCTGTTTTTGCAACAACTCCGGCAATTTCAAGAAGCACGCCGAATTTTGCGTGGAATTCATCTCTTTTCTGTTCTATTATTTCAACAACGCCGCTGCCTACTGTGCCAACACCAATTATACCTATACGCATGGGGGGTAATATAGAAATTTCTACATTACCGGCCATGCGTAAAATTGTATTTGTTTTTGCCGGCTTAATGGCCATGTTTTTATTTGCTTGCTCTTCCTCTAAAATTGGTTTAAAGGAAAATTGGATAGACGAGCGTGATGTGATGGCTCTAGTTGAGACACCCATAGGCATTTGGATGCAAACGGCTGGTCGGCCGACTCTTGTGGAGATAAGCGGCGACACCAGTTTTTATTATTATAATTACAGACCCACCCTGTATGCGACAACTCTTTACGATAGCAGCGCATTCTTTGAAACCAAAAAAATCAAAAAAGAAGTGAAGCCCGGCCCTGCGCAGGCTCGCGAGGTTTGGGGCAACCGCAGAGGCGTTATGCAAATAAAGATTGTCAGCAACACCGTTGTTTCCGCCATGGTAACAGACGGGCCAGATAGAAAAATTTTTGTTCGTGATTTGAATGGCAATCTAGTTCTAGACCACAACTCCAGCTTTGTTCCAGATTATTCCGGCGAGGTAAAAATTAAAGGAAATTTCAAAGAACTTATGAAAGGATTTAGCAAACTAGCACCCGCTGAACCCGTTGCGCCAACCGCCGACTCAACCGCTCTCACCGCTGAAGCGGCACCAACTGAGCAAGTCCCCGCCACTGAACCAGAACCCGTTGCGCCTGCCGAACCGGAACCCATTGCGTCTGCCGAACCGGAATTCATTGAAGCTACCGAGGAAGCAACTGCACCCGAAGAACCAGCCGCACCAGAAGAACCAGCGGTGGTGGCTCCCGAAGAAACAGCAGCGGCTGAACCAGAGGCGCTACCTTCTTCCGCCGATTAACCCGGCTCTATACGCCCAATATATAAGCGATAAAAGAGAATTTATAGCGGCGGCAACATAGGTTAAACCTGCTGCCGTTAAAACTGAGGAAACGGCGTTTGCTTCGGCGCCTGGCCGTATAATGCCCATTTGCTGCAAATGCTCTTTCGCTCTTGCAGAAGCATCGAATTCAACGGGAACGGTAACAAGCGAGAACAAAGTTGCTACGCCAAATAATGCCACGCCTACAACAGCAAGAGTGTGCCCAATTCCGTGGCTCATTTCTGCGCCTGCGCCGAGCATAATGCCTGCTATTACTATCCAGGGACCGAGGCGGCTCCCTATATTTGCGGCAGGAACTATTGTTGAACGAATCCACATTGGGAAGTAATCTTGCGCATGCTGAATAGCATGGCCGACTTCGTGCGCAGCAACACCGGCTGCAGCAGCAGAACGCCCGTTATAAACTTCGGGGCTTAAATGCAGCGTTCTTTTCATGGGGTTGTAGTGATCTGAAAGAAAGCCTTGGTGCATATACACGCTAACATTGCTAATGCCAGCATTGCGCAGAAGAGCTTCGGCAACCTGCGCGCCTGTGTAACCGCTGGAAATTGGCACTTTCAAGCCTTTGTTAAAGCGGCTTTTTACCATAAAAGCTGCTCCGCCGGCAAGCACAATTGTAACCAGCATGAGAATGATGTAAAGAGGATCTAAAAACATAAGCACTCCTTTTTTATGAAATTAAAATTAAAATTTAGAAGCCAAAAAAGCATCGTATTACAAAAAAAGACGGATATATTGCGTTTTTTAGGGTGTTAAAAGCAAAAAAAGCCTGTAGAGACGCAACGCATTGTGTCTCCACAGGCGGGTGCTTAGCCGCTTAAGACTGAGAAAAAAGCTTCAACAAGCGGTTTGCCGCTTTAAAGGGGCTCTCTTTGCCTTCTATAACGGCTTGCTCTGCCAAAAGCAGCTCTTTTTGCACAGAAAGATGCTTATAGAAACTTGATATCAAGCCATTGTGAATTGTACTTTCCATCCAATGCTTCTGTTGCTCCTTTCTGTTTTGGCTAAACCAGCCGTTTTGCTTTACGGTGTCTTCATATTCGCTTATCATTTTCCAAATTTCCGGCAAGCCTTCTCTGGTAATTGCCGAAGTAGCTATTACCCTGGGTGCCCAGCTATAGGAAGTAGCCGGAAATAAGTGCAACGCTCCCTGGTATTCGCTGCGAGCAGCAAGGGCCTTGTTTACGTTTTCGCCATCGCATTTCGTTATTGCCATGCCATCGCACATTTCCATTATGCCGCGTTTAATGCCTTGCAGCTCATCGCCTGCGCCTGCCAGCATTAAAAGAAGAAAAAAGTCTGCCATGCCATGCACAGCGGTTTCGCTTTGCCCAACGCCTACGGTTTCTATTAGGATTATGGAATAGCCTGCCGCTTCGCAGAGGAGTATGGATTCCCGCGTTTTTTGCGCAACGCCGCCCAGCGAAGCCCCGGAAGGCGATGGGCGGATAAAAGCGTTTATGTTTGCAGAAAGCTCATTCATTCGGGTTTTGTCGCCAAGAATGCTGCCTTTTGTGCGTTGGCTGGTTGGGTCAATAGCTAGCACTGCCAGTTTTTTTTTATGCTCATTTATTAAATAAACGCCAAAGGCCTCTATAAAAGAACTCTTGCCTGCACCCGGGCATCCCGTTATGCCTATTCTCAAAGAATTGCCGGAATGCGGCAAACATTTCTGAACCAACTCCTGCGCCTTTTCCTGATGCTCCGGTAAACTGCTCTCCACAAGCGTTATGCCTTGAGCCAACGCCGTGCGATCCCCTTTCAAAATACCGCTAAAAAGCTCCTCAACGCTAATCTCCCTGCGCCGTCTCCGAGCCAGCACCGCCTCCATATTCGGGTTAACAACAGATTTCTCTGCCACACCCTGCGAAATAGAAAGTGCGCTATTCATTAATCGCTAACAATTCCATCTCGAAAACAAGCAACGAATTGCCCGGAACAACCTGATTGCCAACTTCGCCGTAGCCTAAATTGCTTGGAACCCAAACCTTAACCCTATCGCCTTTTTTCATTAAATACAGCATTTCTACCCAACCGGAAATAAGCCGTGTTGTGCCCAAAGATACGGACAATGGCAGATTGCGATCCACGGAGCTATCGAATTTTGTGCCGTCTAGAAAAGTTCCTGTGTAATGAACAGAAAGGTTATCGCCTTCTTTTGCAAGCTTGCCGCTGCCTTGAGTTAAAACTATGTATTGCAAACCGCTCTCCGTGCTAATGACCCCAGCTTCGCTCTTGTTCTTTTCCAAGAATGAATTTTGAATTGCAAGGTTTTCTGCTGTTTGCGCTTTTCTCTCTTCCATAAGAATGGAATCTCTTAGCATATCTGCTCTGTGCACTTGCTGCGCAAGCTGCTGCAAGGCAGCCATAATTTCGTTATCATCCATAAGGGCTGGTTTTGTGGTATCTAGTTGGTCTCTTATACCTTGTATCACTAAGTCGTAGTTCAATAAGTCTGCATCTACTCGTTTTATTGCCATGCCCATATTAGCGCCAAAGGCATAGCTTTGCTTGCCCTTTGGGCTTTCAAAGGCTTCTTTTTTTGAAAGGGTTTCTTTATTTGCGTTCAAATCGCAAGACACGAAAATTGCGCAAGCGGCAATTGCGGAAAGGAGTAAGGATTTTTTCATTGCGGTAAAGTAGAAAATAACAATACTTCATCAATGCTTTTTTTACCCAAAGCCAGCATGTAAAGCCTGTCTAAACCCAAGGCTACGCCGGAGCATTCGGGCATTCCTTTTTCCAAAGCGGCTAAAAATTCTTCATCTATTTTTGGGATTGGCTTATTCATTTTTTTTCTTTTTTCTATATCTTCTAAAAAACGTTTTCTTTGTTCTTCGGCATTTGCCAATTCTTCGTAGCCATTGCAAAGCTCCATTCCATTTACGTAAAGCTCAAAGCGGCCTGCAACTTCATTGCGAATTTTTGCCAAAGCAGCTCTTTGCGGCGGGTAATCTACAATAAATTCTGCGCAATTTTTACCTAAACCTGGTTCTATGATTGTGCTCATGGCGTAATCTTCTATTTCTTCCAAGGTCCAGTCGCTGTGTTCTGCTTTTAATTTTTCCATATCCGTATTTTCAAAAGCTTGTTTCCACGTTGTTCTTTTCATTGGCAAGTTCAAGCCTGTTATTTCATTAACCAAATCTAAAATCTCTTGCTGCAATTCCTCAGCGGTAAAGCCTATTCTATACCACTCCGCAATGTTGAATTCGCAGTTATGCCGTTCGCCGCTTTCGTCTTTTCTAAATGCATGGGTTAGGGAAAATATATCGCCAAAGCCATTTGCCAAAAGTCGTTTCATATAAAATTCAGGGCTTGTGGCTAAATAGCGGGCAGGCTGAGTTGTTTCAAAATAGTCGAGCCATGGATCTGTTCCGCAAGCCTCTGCAAGCATTGGGACATCGACTTCTAGCAGCCCGCGTTTTATGAAAAAACCGCGAACTTTGTAATGCAGCTCTTGCCGCTGCCGCCAGGCGTGGGGATTAAGCATTGGCACAAATCAACACCTCTACCAACGCTGGGTAATCCAAGCCTATGCATGCCGCCTGCTGCGGCAAAAAAGATGTAGGAGTCATGCCGGGGAGAGTATTTGTTTCAAGCACAAAAAGGTTTTCGCTTTTGTCTATGATAATATCGGTGCGGCTGTAGGCCGCGCAATCAAGGGCGTGGTGGGCTTTATGGGCTAGGCTCTGAATTTCCTTTGTTAAACTCTCTGAAAATTCTGCGGGAGTAACCTCTATAACTTCGCCATTATATTTAGCGTCGAAATCAAAAAAATCCCTTGTTGTCATTATTATTTCGCTTGGAGGAAGCG
>JAITFT010000146.1 GCA_031281155.1 Candidatus Fibrimonadaceae bacterium | reverse complement strand
GGGAAAGTTAATTTTTTTTGAAACCGGGAAAACCCAAAAAGTGGGGGGGATCGGGGTTGGGACAGCCCGCTGGCTCGTTCGCTAGGGGGGGGGGGGAAGAGCAAAAATGCTGCTTAAATTCTGCACACTCGCACCTGGGGTGCGATAAACACCGGGTGCGAAATTATTTTTACAGACAGCTACCATATTGAGTATAAATATAGCAAAGTTTTTCAGGCTTGTCAAGGGGGAAATTTTTTGGTGGGATAAAAGGCCCCCCTACCACCTAAAATGCGCAAAAGCCTTGTTGGCTTCTGCCATTTTATGTGTCTCCACCTTTTTGCGGACCGCACCGCCCTCGCTGTTCTTGGCAGCGACAAGCTCGGCGGCTAGGCGGAGCGCCATGTTCTGCTCGTTTCTTTTGCGAGCAGCAGACAAAAGCCAGCGCAAAGCCAAAGCTTTGGCACGGTCGGGAGCGACCTCGATGGGGACTTGGTAGTTTGCACCGCCTACTCGGCGGGTCTTTACCTCAACTTGAGGCTTTATGTTCTCAAGGCAGGCATCAAACTTTTCCATAACAGGCTCAGGGCCTTGGACTTTTTTGTTCATTTCATCCAAAGCAGTGTAAACTATGCGCTCGGCTATGGTTTTTTTGCCGGATTTCAGCACAACGCCAACCAACTCGGTGACTAGCGGTGAATTATAGCGAGGATCGGGCAGGATGGTACGATGAATTGACTTTCTTCTTCTAGACATTTGCTGGTTCTCCTATGTTGGGCAAGGGCAGGGCAAGGCTCGCCTTGCCCCTACTTCTTGCCCTTGGTTGGGGTGGCTGCCGCTGCTTTCTTTTTCACGCCATAGCGGGAGCGGGCCTGTTTGCGGCCGCTTACTGCCTGGGTATCCAAAGCACCACGGATTATGTGGTAACGCACGCCGGGAACGTCTTTTACACGACCGCCGCGGATTAACACAATGGAGTGCTCTTGAAGATTGTGGCCTTCACCAGGGATATAGGCGGTAACCTCTATCTTGTTGCTCAAACGAACACGGGCAATTTTGCGCAAAGCAGAATTGGGCTTTTTGGGCGTTGTGGTGTAAACGCGGCTGCAAACGCCGCGTTTCTGAGGGCATGCTTTAAGCGCTGGGGCCGTTGTGCGGTTCTTAACCTTCTTGCGACCGAGGCGCACTAATTGCTGAATTGTAGGCATTCTACTATTTCTCCTTATTCAAGTTCATCATCATCGTCGAATTCACCTTCCGCAAAAGGACCGCCGCTGCGGGCTTCTACCAGGGACTCATCTTTAACATCGTCGTCTTTTATTTCAAGAGAACGCAGATGCGGAGCGCCTGTGCCAGATGGTATTAAACGACCCATAATTACATTTTCTTTTAAGCCAACCAATTTGTCCTTTGAACCGGCGATGGTTGCTTTGGTAAGCACCTTTGTGGTTTCCTGGAAAGATGCGGCTGCTATAAAGCTGTCCATTGCCAATGCGGCTTTTGTTATGCCTAAAAGCAACGGAGCAAATTTTGCTGGTTCCTTATCTTCTTCAATCAACTTGCTGTTTTCCATTCTAAGAGCAAGCCTGGATACATCTTCGCTCGTTAAGAAAGAAGAGTCGCCCGGATCGGATACGGAAACTTTGCGCATCATTTGGCGAACAATGCACTCTATGTGCTTATCGGAAATGGCTACCGCTTGCAAACGGTAAACAGCCTGAATTTCGTCAACCAAGTGGCGTTGCAATTCTTCTTCGCCCAAAATGCGGAGAATATCGGCAAGGTTCACCGAGCCATCGGCTATGGGCTGACCCTTGCGAACTCTGTCGCCCTCGTGAACGGAAAGATGCTTACCGTGCGAGACAACAAGCTCTTCTTCAGCAATATCGCTTTTAATTATCACTACCTGCCCAGAGCTTTTTTCTGCGCCAAATTCCACAACGCCATCTATCGAGGTGAGCACTGCGGAATTTTTAGGTTCTCTTGCTTCAAATAGCTCCGCTACTCTCGGCAAGCCACCGGTAATATCTTTGGATTTGCCAACGGAGCGAGGCAGCTTGGCAATGGTTTGGCCGCTGACTATGGTATCGCCGTTATGCACCGTTAAAATAGCGCCATCGGGCAAGAAGAAATGGCCAACACGCTCATCTTTTTCCATAACGTTTATGGAAGCGCGCTTGCGACCTCTTTTATCATTGATAATAGTCCAGGTTTCTATTCCGGTGGTTTCATCGACTTCGGAAATATAAGTTGTTTTTTCAATAAAGTCGAGCAACTGGATTTTACCGGAAACGGTGCTTATCATTGGGCTGTTATAGGGATCCCATTCAAAAAGCAAGTCGCCTTTTTTAACCATCTCTCCGTTTTTAACTTTAAGCGTTGCACCATAAGGAATTTGCCAGCGACCACGATTTATGCCGTTGCCATCGATAAGCACAAGCTCTGCCATGCGGCTGATTTCCAAAATGGCGCCGGTATTTTTATACTCTACTTCATCGCTGTTTTCGAGCAGAACCTTGCCATCTACTGTTGCTTTTCTGTTGTTTTCAACGGTTATGCGGCTAAACGCACCACCTATGTGGAATGTACGAAGCGTAAGCTGAGTACCCGGTTCGCCAATGGACTGCGCCGCCAAAACGCCAACTGCCTCGCCCAAGTCAACCAAGCGACCGGAAGCTAGCATTCGACCATAGCACTTTGCGCAAACGCCAAGCGGTGAATTACAGGTTAATACCGAGCGTACTTCAACTTCTTCAATGCCGGCATCGAGAATTCTCGGAATATGCCTTTCCTCTATCATGTTGCCTTTGGAAACCAACAAAACATCTGAAACGGGATGCTTAATATCTTTGAGCGATATACGACCCAAAATACGTTCCCCAAGCGCCTGTATAATGTTATCGCCATCTTTGGCCGCAGAGCGTACAATGCCTCTTACTACCAACCGAATAGGTTCGTTAGCTCCATCGTTTATTATGCTGTGCAATTTGGAATCGCTAAGAACGGAATCTGCCGGTATTAGAACGGTGCCATCTTTGCCTTGAACTGCTTTTTCCAAAGACAAGCCAAGAGTTTTTTGACGCAGCTGTTCGTAGTTTATTGCGTCGATAGTTTTAATATCAACGAACATCATTTTGCGCAGAGTTTCTCTATCTAAAACATCGCCTTTTTTTGCGAGGACTTCGTTGGTGCTTGGCAAAACAATTTCTTTAGCGGCCACGTAGCCACTCAAACGCTTTGTAAAATTGCTGAGACCTTCGGAGGTGTCTTTTTTGCGTTCGTAATGCTCAACGGATACACGCTCCGAAACAATTTTTATTTCGCAGCAATCTTCTTCGGTAATAACCAGGTTTTGCGCAACGTCAACCAAACGGCGGGTTAAATAACCTGCGTCTGCGGTTTTTAGAGCGGTATCGGAAAGACCTTTGCGTGAACCGTGCGTGGAGATAAAGTATTCGAGAGAATTCAAACCTTCGCGGAAACAGCTGGTAATTGGATTTTCTATAACTTCGTGTTCGCCCATTTTGCGCGTTGGTTTTTGCATTAGGCCACGCATACCGGAAAGCTGCTTAATTTGTTCTTTTGAACCGCGAGCACCGGAATCTGCCATCATAAATACGGGGTTAAAACCGGCTCTATCGTTGGAGAGCAAATCCCATTGCTTAATAGCAATGTTATTTGTGGTGCGAGACCACAAATCGATGATTTGGTTATAACGCTCGCCATCGGTAACTGCGCCTTGTTCGTAAAGATCTCTGATTTCATTGGCTTTGTTGTTTGCTTCGTCTAGCAGGGCCTGCTTTTCTTGAGGTATAACCATTTCGGCTATTGCCACGGAAGAACCAGATTTAGATGCCCACTTGAAGCCTGCATTCTTTAAGGAATCGAGGAAATCTACTGTTACGTTGTTACCGCTTCTGCGGTATAGATCGTCAACGGATTTTGCTATGACTTTCTTAGAGAAGGTGTCATCGGCATAGCCTAGAATTTCTGGGATTACCTGGTTTAAAATCACTCTGCCAACGGAGGTTTTTATACGGCTGCTTTCTAAAAGCGTTAGGAATTCAACCCGCACGCCAGCCTTTGCAAGGACCGGCTCGCCGCTTTCGTTTTCGCATTTTGTATCGTAATCTAAAATGCCTCTGTATAGTTTGCGCCCTTTGTTTAAGCGAAGAGTTATGTTTGCGTTTAAGTCAACAAAATTATTTTCGTAGGCCTGTATAACTTCTTGGTCGCTTCCGAAAAACATTCCTTCGCCCTTTGAATTGGGTTTTGGCTTCGTGAGGTAATAAAGACCAAGCACAATATCTTGCGATGGAATTGCTATGGGCTGGCCAGATGCAGGGTGCAAAATGTTGTTCGAAGAGAGCATTAAAACTCTGCACTCAAGCTGCGCTTCAAAGGAGAGCGGCAAATGCACCGCCATTTGGTCACCATCGAAATCTGCGTTAAATGCGGCGCAAACAAGAGGATGCAAGCGAATGGCAGAACCTTCAATTAGCTTTGGATAAAAGGCCTGAATACCCAAGCGGTGCAATGTAGGCGCGCGGTTGAGCATAACAGGATGATCTTTGATAATCGGTTCGATGATGTCCCATACTTCCGGGGCTTCGCTATCGATAATTTTCTTTGCGTGGCGAACGGTATTTGCCAAGCCTTCTTCGCCCATGATTTTGCGAACGATAAAGGGTTTGTAAAGTTCCAAAGCCATGCGCTTGGGAAGACCGCATTCGTGCATCTTTAGCTCTGGGCCAACAACTATAACCGAACGGCCGGAATAATCAACGCGCTTACCGAGCAAGTTTGTGCGGAAACGACCCTGCTTGCCTTTTAGAAGCTCGGAGAGAGATTTCATTTTCTCTTTCTTCTTTGCCTTTGGATCGCTATCGAAGAGGTTATCTACTGCTTCTTGCAGCATTCTTTTTTCGTTGCGCAAAATAATATCTGGGGCACGTGCGTCTATGAGTTTTTTAAGACGGTTGTTGCGGTTGATTACTCTGCGGTAGAATTCGTTCAAATCGGATGTTGCAAAGCGGCCGCCATCGAGTTGCACAAGGGGGCGCAAATCTGGTGGGATAACCGGCAGAACGTCTAAGATCATCCATTCGGGTTTGTTTGGCGAATTTTTGAAAGCATCAACAAATTTAAGACGTTTTAAAGAATCTGCCTTAACGCTTTTCGAACCGCTTGTATTCGCCAGCTCTTTTAGTTCTTCGGCAAGTTCTTCTAGCTTTAAGTTGACATCGTTCAAAACTTTTCTAACGGCTATTGCGCCCATATCGGCCACAAAGCTTATGCCTTCTTTTTCTGCGTCTCTGTAATCTTCTTCGGTTATAATTTGGTTCTTTTTGAATTTTGAGTTGCCTGGCTCTATAACAATATATTGTTCGTAGTAAACAACTCGCTCTAAATCTTTGGCTGAAACGCCGAGCAGGTTTCCTATTATGCAAGGCTGGTTTTTGAAAAACCAAATATGAGCCACCGGAATGGCAAGCTCAATATGCCCCATGCGTTCACGGCGAACCTTGGAAGTTGTAACTTCAACTCCGCAACGATCGCATACAACGCCTTTGAAGCGTTGCCTTTTATACTTGCCGCAGTTGCATTCCCAATTTTTGTAGGGGCCAAAAATCTTTTCGCAGAACAGGCCGTCTTTTTCAGGTTTGAAAGACCTGTAGTTCATAGTTTCGGGTTTGGTAACCTCACCATAAGACCAATCGCGAATTGTATCTGGGTTAGCGAGCTGAATGGAAATTTCTGCTACGCTTCTAGTTGAGTCGGTAAATTCTTCAAGCATTTTCTGCCTCCGAAACTTTAATATCCAAACCAAGAGAGCGGAATTCGCGCACCAAAACCTGGAAGCTTTCTGGCGTTCCTGGTGCCGGCGGATTTTCTGCTTTCACAATGGCATCGTAAATTTTATTTCTGCCTATAATATCATCTGATTTAACAGTTAGCAATTCTTGCAGTGTATAGGCTGCGCCGTAGGCTTCCAAGGCCCACACTTCCATTTCACCAAATCTCTGTCCACCGAAGTGCGATTTTCCGCCGAGCGGCTGCTGGGTAACGAGAGCGTAAGGACCTGTGGAGCGAGCGTGTATTTTATCTTCAACCAAGTGGTTGAGTTTTAGCATATACATGGTGCCGATTGTTACATCGTTCAAGAAAGGTTCCCCTGTGCGGCCATCGTAGAGCGTTCCCTTGCCTGTTATGGCTTCGCTTGGAATGTCTTTGCCGTGTTTGCTTTTGAATTCCTTTTTTTCTTCCTCTGTCCAGGAGTCTTTGGAAACTTTTACAACGGGATTTTCTATATAGGCTTTTTTAAGTTCACCTTCAATGCTGTCAAAAGGCACGCCGTTGAACACGGGCGTTTCTATATGGAAACCGAGCACGGTAGCTGCCCAGCCCAAATGCACTTCCAAAACCTGCCCCACATTCATACGCGAGGGAACGCCGAGCGGGTTAAGCAGTATTTGAACCGGCTTGCCGTCTTCGGTAAAAGGCATGTCTTCAACGGAAACTATTTTTGCGACAACGCCTTTGTTTCCGTGGCGACCTGCCATTTTATCGCCAATTGAAATGCGGCGTTTTTTGGCTATATAAACTTTTACAACCTTGAATACGCCAGGCTTGAGCTCATCGCCTTTGCTTATTTTATCTATTTCTTTTTCTTTTAAATCGTTCAACTCTGCTATGCGGCGGTTGGTTACGCTAAGCAGAGAGCTTACTTCTTCGTGAATTGCGGATTCATCGCAGAATACGGAGCTGGAAGCAAGTTGCGAGAAATCGAATCTGCCCAAAGCTTCTTGAGTCCATTTTTTGCCCGCTGAGAACATTATTTCGTTTGTTATGCCATTGCGAACATCGCCGCTTGTTTTGTCTAAGAGCAAACGAGCAAGCTCTGGCTTGCGAGCTTCTTCTATTAAGCTGATTTTATCTGCAAATTCTCCTGCTATAGCACGGATTTTATCGCCTATTTCTTCGCGAATTTTAGCTTCTTCTTCTTTTGTGTTCGCACGGCTGTCGCGACGCTGGAACACGCAAGTGTCCACTATAATGCCCTTTACGCCGCTTGGAACGCGCAGCGAAGAATCGCTTACATCACCGGATTTTGAACCGAAAATGGCACGGAGCAACTTTTCTTCGGCGGTTAGTTCAGATTCGCCTTTCGGAGTAACCTTTCCGACTAGAATATCGCCGGGGCGAACTTCCACTCCAATGCGAACAACACCGTCTTCGTCTAGGTGCTGGCGATCTTTTTCGCCTACATTCGGAACATCGCGAGTTACTTCTTCTTTGCCGCGTTTGGTTTCTCTTACTTCAATTTCAAATTCTTCAATATGAATGGAAGTAAAGGCATCGTTGATTGCCAATTCTTCGGAAATTATTATAGCATCTTCGTAGTTATAACCTTGCCAAGGCAAGAATGCAACTCTTATATTTCTGCCAAGCGCAAGCTCGCCTTTTTCTGTGGAAGCACCATCTGCCAAAACTTCGCCTGCTTTGATTTTATCGCCGACTTTGCATATTGGTTTTTGGTTTATGCAGGAATCTTGGTTTGAACGCTCGAATTTGCGGAGATTGTAAATGTCGTGCGGGGGCATTCCAATAGATTCGTAGTCGCTGGATTTGCCGCCGTCATCGCGCAATATTTCAATGCGGGTGGCATCAACGAAGCTTACTACGCCATCGTTCCTTGCTCGCACGAGAGTGCCAGAATCTAAAGCGACCTTTTTTTCCAAGCCAGTACCAACAACCGGTGCTTCGGAACGAAGCAGCGGCACAGCCTGGCGTTGCATATTTGAACCCATAAGTGCGCGGTTCGCATCATCGTGTTCAAGGAATGGAATTAAACCCGCCGCAACAGACACAATCTGCATTGGCGAAACATCCATT
The DNA here is from genome assembly GCA_031281155.1 of Candidatus Fibrimonadaceae bacterium. Classification (GTDB taxonomy): domain Bacteria; phylum Fibrobacterota; class Fibrobacteria; order Fibrobacterales; family Fibrobacteraceae; genus Fibrimonas. Next base: position 5,523 of record JAITFT010000146.1, on the reverse strand, counting down.
AAGTCAACTCTTGGGGTTTCTAAATCTTCTACGGAAATTTCTTCAATATTTTGCAAGCTTGGGAATTCACCCTCTGCCCTAACCAGCACAAATTCACCAACGAACCTTTTTGTTTCGAGGTCTAAAACGGTGCTTGCAGGCGCAATATTGCATTTATCTTCTTCGTAAGCGGTGAGGTAAACAATCCAGTCGGAAACCACCATTTTAACTATAAGGCCTTTTTGCGTGTAATCGGCGCTTGGTTTTTGGGAATCGCCTTTATTATATGTGCCAATGGTAATGCCGTTTTTAACAATGATTATTTCATTGCCTAAATCGAACTCAAAGCTCTTATTGCAGAATAAATTGAAAAGCTCTAATTGCCTGCCGGAGAATTTTTTGCAAACAGCATTTATATCGTTTTCATCTTGTTCTGTTTTGGCCAGGCGTTGCTGATCGTGATCGCCAAAAAAGCGTTTCATTATGCCGAGATGCCACTTGGCTTCCGGGAATTCGTAGCTATTTCCGTTTTTGTCTTGGAAATTCAACAAACCAACAACTCTATAAGGGCTCTCAATAAAACCAAAGTGATTTACTGTAGAAAAGGTTGCCAAAGAATTTATTAAACCAATGTTTGCACCTTCGGGCGTTTCAATTGGGCACAAGCGACCATAGTGTGAATGGTGAACGTCTCGCACTTCCAAACCGGCACGGTCTCTGGATAAACCGCCAGGGCCCAAAGCGGAAATTCTGCGTTTGTTTGTTAGCTCAGAAAGCGGATTTATTTGATCCATAAACTGAGACAGTTGGCTGGAGCCAAAGAAAGCGGCAACCATGCTGTTCACTGTTCTGGAATTAATAAGTTCTGTTGGCGTTAAAATGCCTTCTCTTTCGCGAGCAGAGAAATTTTCTCTAACAGAGCGAAGCATGCGGCTTATGCCTATGGAAATTTGGTTTGCCACAAGTTCGCCAACAGAGCGAACGCGGCGATTGCCCAAATGATCGATGTCATCGAGATGGTAGCCTTCTTCGCCGTTGTAAAGACCTGTCATATAGCGAATAACGCTTTTGAAATCTTCAGAGGTGAGGGTCATTGTATCGCTGGCTGGAGCAATAGCCTGTTGTTCCGGGCTTGAGTAAACCTTGGAATTTAAGCGGTAGCGGCCAAGCTCGCCAATTTCGTAGCGGCGCTGATCGAAGAAAAGGTTGTTAAAGTGCGCTCTGGCAACAGCGGCATCGACTTTATCTGGCTGGAGCCTTGTTATTTGATAAATGCGTTCCATTGCGCTTTCAGCATCTTTGCTGGGATCGTTTGCAAGCGTGTTGCGTATGAGATTATCTTCTTCTATATTGTCTTTGATAATTGAAATTCTTCCAATATCTGCATCTAAAATTCTCTGGCAGGTATCAAAATCAAGAGTGGAATTTGCAATGGCTATAACTTCGCCGTCTGCGCTAACAACATCTTTAAAAAGAACCTTGTTTGTGAGCCCGTTAAGGCACTCTTCGCCAGCATTTATTTCTACTTCTTCGCCATTGTGGAAAAGAGCCAAAATTTGCTCGTTGCTTTCAAAGCCAACGCAACGCAAAAGCACGGAGGCGGGCAATTTCTTTTTGCGGTCTATGAGCATGTAGAGAATATCGTTCTCTGTGTTGAATTCAAGCCACGAACCTCTGTTTGGTATAATGCGGCTTTGATAAATGGTTTTGCCGTTTGGCAACTGCTCGGAATCGAAGTTAACGCCTGGAGAGCGATGCAACTGGCTCACAACCACTCGCTCGGCACCGTTTATTATAAAGGTACCGTTCTCGGTCATAAGAGGTATCTCGCAAAAGAACACATCGTTCGCAACTTGATCTTGCAGCTTTTTTTCTTCGCCTTCTTCCTTGAATGTTTGAAGCTCCAAGTGAACTATAAGCGGCCGCGAATACGTAACTCCACGCTCCCTGCATTCCTTCAAGGAATATTTGGGCATGCCCAAGGTGTAGTGGCTGTAGCGCAAAACCAAAAGCCCTTTCATATCGGACACAGGAAAGGCATCGCGGAACACGCGTTCAAGCCCTTCGTTGCGCCTTTCTTTCGCCGGAGCTCCTGCCTGCAAAAAACGCTCATAAGAGTTTTTCTGCACTTCGAGAAGATCTGGCAATTCCAAACGGAACTCATTAGATGAGTAAGACTTTCGCTCTATCATGAATAACCTCGCCCTAAAAGAATTTGATAATAGGAATATATGCCTGCGTTTCTGCGCAGGCCATTTAAAAAGGAATTTACAAAAGCGGCACGCATTATTTCAGCATGACCTTTGCTCCGGCGTCTTCCAAGCTTTTCTTCAGCGCTTCGGCTTCGACTTTGGAAACTCCCTCTTTTATTGTGGCATTGCCTTTGTCAACCAAGTCTTTGGCTTCTTTCAAGCCAAGGCTGGAAACAGCAGCACGCAAAGCCTTGATAACTTCAAGTTTCTTGGCTCCGCCTTCTACCAGAACTACATCAAATTCGGTTTTTTCTTCGGCAGCCGGGGCAGCCGCGCCGCCTGCGGCGGGTGCAGCCATAACAACTGCACCGCCAGCAGCGGCCTCAAGACCGTGAGTTTCTTTGAGGTAATCAGCCAATGCCTTGGCTTCTAAAAGTGTGAGGGCAACAATTTGGTCGCCTAGTGTTTTGACATCTGTAGCCATGGGATTTTTCTCCGTTTTTTGGTGTTATTTTGTCTCCAGTTTTTCTTCTAAAGCCTTTATTTGCCCTGCGATTTTTGAGCCGGGCCCCTTGATAAGAGCTATCAAGTTTGCGCCCGGTGAAAGCGCGAGGGATATGACTTGTCCAAGAATCTCATCTTTGCCGGGCATATTTGCCAGATTTTTAAGTTCTTCTCCACTTAGGGCAGAACCATCTAGCGAAATGCCTTTTGCTTTTAAAATTTCGGGGTTAGCCTTGTGAAATTCAACAACTTCACGGGCTGGCAGCATTGGATCTTCGGCAGTGCCGAGCATAAAGGATGTAGAATTCTTTAAGTAAGAATCCAAGCCGGAAATATTTGCTTTTTTTAAGGCTTCTCTTATAAGCCTATTTTTTGCTACTTTGTATATAATGCCTTTTTTGCGCAGGTTCATGCGCAAGGCGTTGTCTTTGGCAACGGTTATTTTTTCGAAATCCAGAAGATAAACCGAAGCGGCCGCTGAAAAATCTTTAGCAAGGGAATCTATAAACTCTTGCTTTTTTTGCCTTTGAAGTGATATTTTCTTTTCCACAATGCCTCCCTTACCTTGTTAATGCCATATCTAGACGAACCGATGGGGTCATGGTTGCTGTTAGGGTGAGACTTTTAATATAAACGCCTTTTGAAGTTTGCGGTTTATTCTTTCTAACAGAATCTATAACTGAAAGAACGTTCTCGCGAATTTTACTGACTTCAAAAGAGAGCTTGCCGACCGGGGTATGCACATTTGCGCCTTTATCTACTCTGTATTGAATTCTGCCGGCTTTAAGTTCTTTTATAACCTGTGCCAAATTTGGCGAAACCGTTCCTGCTTTTGGGCTTGGCATTAAACCGCGAGGCCCTAAAACCTTGGCTATTTTGCCGAGAAGAGCCATCATGTCGGGGGTAGCAACCACAGCGTCGAAATCTAGCCAGCCGCCGGAGATTTTCTCAATCATGTCTGCGCCGCCGGCAAAATCTGCGCCGGCATCTATTGCGGCTTGAACCATATTGTCTTTGCAAAAAGCCAATATGCGAATTTTTTTGCCTGTGCCGTGCGGCAGCGTAACGGAACCGCGAACCATTTGGTCAGCGTGTTTCGGATCGACACCCAAATTGAAATGCAGCTCAACCGTTTGGTCGAATTTCATTTCTGATTTTTTCAGAATATTTACGGCGTCTTCCAGCCCATAAAAAGCCTTGACATCGTAAGATGCCGCAAGCGCGCGATATTTTTTTCCTCTTTTAGCCATCTATTACCTCAATGCCCATTGAGCGTGCTGTGCCTCTCACCATTGCCTCTGCGGATTCTAAACTTATGGTGTTTAAATCTGGCATTTTGACTTTGGCAATTTCAGCAACTTGTGCTTTTGTGATTTTTCCAACTTTTTTACGATTAGGTTCACCCGAAGCGGTTTCAATTTTTGCCGCAGCCTTTACCATAGAAGGCACCGGCGGTGTTTTTGTGATAAAGGTAAAGCTGTTATCGGCATATACCGTTATTACAACGGGAACTATTTGCCCTGCCATGGCCTGCGTGCGAGCGTTGTATTGCTTGCAGAACTCGGCAATATTTACCTTTTTCGAGCCCAATGCAGGCCCGATAGGAGGGGCTGGGTTTGCTGCGCCAGCCTTAATCTGTAATTTTATATAGCCAGTAATTTTCTTTGCCACTTTAATTTCTCCATTTCAAAATCTATGTGATTTCCACCTCTGAAAAGTTAAGCTCAACAGGTATGGAACGCCCAAATATAACCACCATAGCCTTTAGCTTGCCACGGTCTTTCATAATTTCTTCTACAACGCCAGGGTAATCTTTGAATGGGCCTTCTTTTATGCGAATGGAATCGCCCTCTTTCACAGGGGGGACTTCCATTGGAAGCACATTGCCTGAGCCATCTTCGCGAGGCAGCAAATTAGCCATTTCTTCTTCCGGAATTGCTCTTATTTTATTATCTGATGTAACGAATCTTGTGACGCCCTGAGTATTTTGAACCAAATATTTAGTGCGATCGTCTAAATGCATTTGCACGAATATGTAGGAGGGTATTAAATTTCTGCGCACAACTTTAGCTACTCTTTTGCCTTTTTTTACCGTTATATGTTCTTCGTTTACGTGAGGGATTATTATTTTGCCAAACAAATCTTGCACTTGTTCGCGTTCAATCATGGATTCCAAGAGCTGTTTAACCTTAAGCTCTTGCCCTGTAAAAGTTGCTATTGAATACCAAGCTAATTCCATAATTGACTCCTATAAAACCTATCTGCTTAAAAATGCCTTGACTAATTCAGTTAAACCCATATCAATAAAAAATATATAAAAACCCATAATAATACTAAAAACAATAACTACCATTGTAGAGCCTTTGAGTTCTTCCCAAGTAGGCCAAGTAACCTTCTTCAGCTCGGCTATCACATCGCGAATATATTTTTGAAAACTCTGCATAATTCAATTCCTGCACAGGCTAAGAGGGACTCGAACCCCCAACCGGCGGTTTTGGAGACCGCTACTCTACCAATTGAGCTATTAGCCTAAGGTATTTCACCTATTTAGTCTCCTTGTGAATGGTGTGCTTTCTACAAAAACGGCAATACTTTTTATACTCAACGCGCGAAGAATGCTTCTTCTTGTTTTTGTCGCAATCGTAATTGCGCTGTTTGCATTCGGGGCATTCCAGCGTTATGAGTTCTCTTATTTTTTTGGCAGCCATAACTTTTCCTTTTTACCTTATTTAACCAACGATAGCTATTACAGCGCCCGCACCAACGGTTCTGCCGCCCTCTCGGATGGCGAAACGCAAATCTTTGTCCATGGCGACGGCGGAGATGAGCTCGACCTCGATCTCGACGT
>JAITFT010000141.1 GCA_031281155.1 Candidatus Fibrimonadaceae bacterium | reverse complement strand
TGGCGAGCCAAGTCTGCTATCGTGTGTATGCCGGCAAGCTTCATGCAGTTGCTGGCTCTCACGGAAATAACCAGATCCTCAACCTTCAGAAGCAGCTTCTGGACAATCACCTGGGCATCAGCGCTGCGGTTGACGTCGTCGGAGCTGTCGAGGTCGCCGTCGAAGTTGATGAACATCTCGAGGTGATCCACAAGCAGCTTGGACGCATAGGCCAAAGCGTCTTCAGGGTCGATGCTGCCATCGGTGGCAATGTCAAGCTCAAGGCGGTTGAAGTCCGTGCGCTCCTCAATGCGGGCGTCTGATACTATCATGCCTACGTTAAGGACGGGATTGTAATTCGCGTCGATTAAAATCTCGCCAACGGGGGCACTCTCGGCGGCGCGGCGGCGATCGGGATCGTCGGCGGGCACGTAGCCGCGGCCAGATGCAACCTTCATTTCTATGCAAAGCGAAGCGTTGCCGCTAAGGCTCGCAATGTGGGCATCTGGGTTCAAAATGACAACGGCGGGGTTGGCATCGATGTTCTGGGCAGTAACGTCGCCTTCGCCGGAAACATCCAGGCGAAGGGTCTCTTCTTTGTTGCTCAGCAGCTTAACCCTGACTGTTTTGAGATTTAAAATAATGTCGGTCACGTCTTCTCTAACGCCGGGTATGCTCGCATACTCCTTGTTGACCTTGTCTATTTTCACAGACACAATAGCGGCGCCCTGAATAGAAGAGAGCAAAACCCTGCGAAGAGCATTGCCCACGGTGGTTCCCCAGCCGCGCTCCAACGCCTCTATTTCAAACTTTGCGCGGCGACCACCATCAGAAACCTCTGTCTTCTGGAAGGTGCGCGGCATCTTTAAGGATTTCCAAACCATACGTATCTCCTGTTAAATTCTTCTTCTCTTTTTAGGACGGCAACCGTTGTGCGGAACGCCCGTTACGTCTAAAATCGAAATTACTTCCAAGCCTGCATTCTTGATTGCGCGAACGGCGGACTCGCGAGCAGGGCCGGCGCCCTTGATGCGAACGACAACCTTGCGCATGCCAAGGCCGAAAGCCTGCTGCCCGGCAGCCTCAGCGGCAACCTGCGCGGCGTAGGGCGTGCTCTTGCGGCTGCCCTTGTAGCCGGAGCGGCCCGGAGAGCCGCTGGACACCAAATTGCCCTTGGCATCGGTTATTGAAATTATTGTATTGTTGAAAGAAGCAAAAACGTGGGCAACGCCCTGCACATCAATGCGCTTTTTGCCTTTTTTAACTTTGACAACCTCTTCAGCTACGGGCTCCGCAGCTGCTACTTTCTCTTCTTTAATTTCTTCTGCCACTTGCCTACTCCTTACTTCTTCTTGTTAGCAACGGTTTTCTTCGGCCCCTTGCGAGTGCGCGCATTCGTGCGAGTGCGCTGACCCCTAACGGGCAAGCCCTTGCGATGCCTAAGCCCGCGGTAGCAACCGATGTCCTGTAAACGTTTGATGTTCAAGGTGACCTCAGCCCTAAGCTGGCCTTCTACCTTGTATTCTTCTTCGAGCATGCGGCGTATTTTGCCCTGCTCCTCTTCGGTCAAAGTCTCGACCTTTTTGGTCTTGTCTATTCCGAGCTTGTCGCACACTTCGCGAGAAGTATGCAGGCCCACGCCGAATATAGCCGTTAAGCCATACTCAACTGTCTTCTTCTTGGGCAAATCTATACCTGCAATTCTAGCCATAATCTCCTATCCCTGTTTTTGCTTATGACGGGGTTTCTTTTCGCATATAACACGCAATATTCCTTTGCGGCGAACTAGTTTGCACGATTCGCAACGCGGTTTAACTGATGCCTTGACTTTCATAATTCCTTCTCCGCAGAGTTATTTAAACCTGTATGTTATACGCCCACGACTTAAGTCGTAAGGCGTTAGTTCAACTGTTACTCTATCTGAAAGCAGAATGCGTATAAAGTTCTTGCGCATTTTCCCGGAAAGGTGCGCCAAAACCTCATGGCCGTTTTCCAAAGCGACTCTGAACTTATCGTTGCCAAGCGCTTCTTTAACGATGCCTTCTACCTGTATTCCTTCTTCCTTTGCCACTAAGACGCCGCCCTGCCGCGAATACGACCATGTTTAAGGAAACCTTCATAATTTTTTGTATGCAATTGTGCTTCTATTTGCCTTAATGTATCTAAAGAAACGCCCACAACAATCAAAACCGATGTGCCGCCTATATAAAAAGACATATTCAAAGCATCTTTAAGGTGCAATGGCCCAACGCTTATGGTTGCGAGGAATATGGCACCCGGCAGAGTTATGCGAGTTAAGATGTTATCTATATATTCCGCTGTTTTGCGACCGGGGCGAACGCCTGGTATAAAACCGCCGGATTTCTTTAGGTTATCTGCTATATCGCTCGGATTGTATTGAATGGCAGTGTAAAAATAAGTAAAGAATATAATTAGCAAAGCAAAAATAACGCTATATGTTATATGGCCTGGCAAAAACGCTGTTGCGAAAGCCCTGAGCAATTCTACCTCCGGGAACCAAGAAGCTATCATTGCCGGCACGAACATAATAGATGAAGCAAAAATTACCGGAATAACGCCAGCCGTATTAACCTTGAACGGCAAATAGCTAGACTGCCCACCCATAACCTTTCTGCCAACAACCCTCTTAGGGCTTTGAAGCGGTATTCGTCGATTAGCCTGCTCAATAAATACTATGAAACCAACAATTGTTACAACCAAAGCAACAATGAATATTTCAAGCATTAATTTTTGATTGCCCTGCATTAACTGCTCTACTTCCAGCGCCATGGCACGTGGAAGACTGCCAACAATACCTGCGAAAATAATTAAGGATATTCCGTTTCCAACACCACGGCTTGTGATTTGCTCACCGAGATACATAACAAATATGGTGCCTGTTGTCATGGTTAAAACCGCCAAAAAGCGGAAACCCCAGTTGCCGGCTCCGCTGGCGAAATCGTCGAGCAGAACGGGGAGGCCTTGCGCACCGCCTACATTAACTCTAATGCTGGAAAGCCATATTGAAATACCCCAGCCTTGAACAGCGGCTAGAACAACGGTGAAATATCTTGTCCATTGATTAAGTTTTGCTCTGCCCTCTTGACCCTCTTTCTGCAAAAGACGGATTTGCGGAATAACCGCACCCATAATTTGCATAATAATGCTTGCGCTGATATAGGGCATAATGCCCAAGGCAAAGATGGTGGCTTTGGCGAATGCGCCGCCTGTGAAGGTATCGTAAAGACCGAAGAGGTTATCTTTGTTGTTATCGAAAAACACGGCCAAGCGGGATGGATCTACGCCCGGAATGCTTATGTGTGCACCAATGCGATAGATTATTAAAACGCCAAGCGTGAAGAGCAGCTTCTTACGCAGATCTTCTACCCTAAAGGCATTCGCAAAGGCATCTATGGCTTTTTTCAGTGCTTCCATTCTATTTTACCGCAATAATTTCAATTTTTCCGCCAGCAGCCTCAACAGCAGCTTTGGCGCTTTCGCTAATGGCATTCACTTCGAGCTCAATTGCTCTTGTGATTTTGCCGGTGCCTAAAACTTTAACCGGTTTTGCCACGTTGCGTATAAAGCCGAGATCGAAAAGAATAACGGCATTAAACTTTGTGGTTTCAACAGCTTTTTCCAGCCTTTCCAAATTCACAATTTGCGTGTCTCTGGGGCGCGTGCTTTTAAAGCCGCGTTTTGGCAAACGACGGTGAATTGGCAATTGACCGCCTTCAAAGGCAACTCTGCCCACTTGCGCACTCTTGCGCGAACCGGCACCTTTTTGACCACGGCCTGCAGTTGTTCCCCAATTGGAACCATTGCCACGGCCAACTCTTTTTCTGCCCTTAACTTTGGCTTTGCCAGGATTTATATTATTCAAAGTCAGCATTAGGACACCTCTGAAATTTTAATCATGTGAATAACCTTGCGGAGCATTCCTTCTATTTGAGGATTCAGCAAATGCTCCTTTGTTTTGCCAATGCGAGTTAAGCCCAAAGACTTTAAATTCACCTTGTGAACAGGCAAGGAACGAATTGCGCTAACGGTTTGCTTAACAGCAATTTTTTTGCCGCGCAAAGTGTTTATAGCATTCAACTGCTCTGTGATAATTTTTTGGTTTTTGGCTTCCTTCGACATTTTAACCCTCTACTCCGCCACGCAAGGCGGCAAATTGCTTTTTGTTTCTTTGAACAGTCAAACCCTCAATGCAGGCGTGAACAACGGTGTGCGGGTTTGAAGAACCATAGGTTTTTGTTAAAATATTATGAACGCCCGCAAGTTCGAAAACGGCGCGAGCTGCTGCGCTTGCTATAACGCCGGTACCCGGCGCAGCAGGCATGAGCCTCATGCGAGTGGCACCGAACTTAACCGCTATTTCGTGGGGAATGGTGCCGTCTTTAACGCTCACTTCAACAAGGTTGCGGCGCGCGCTCTCGCTCGCTTTGCGAACTGCTTCTGCGCTTTCTTTTGCCTTGCCCATTCCAACGCCTATTTTTCCATTGCGGTTTCCAACAACCACAAGAGCGCTCAAAGAAAAGCGGCGACCGCCCTTAACCACCTTTGCGCAGCGATTGACAGCTACTGTCTTCTCTTCAAATTCCGAATATTGTGTTTCTCTTTCCATAGCACCCTTAGTTTAAAATTTAATTCCGCCTTCGCGAGCAGCCTCTGCAAGAGCCTGCACACGACCATGATAAAGATAGCCGCCGCGATCGAAAACTACGGTTTCTATACCCTTGGCCTTTGCGGCCTCGGCAACCTTCGCACCCAATTTGCGGCTCTGCTCGGTTTTCGTTAGCTTGCCAAACTCCTCTTGAAACTCCTTTGAGTTAGTGGTAAGCTGCAATATAGAAATATGCTTCACATCGTCTATTATTTGCACAATCATGTTGTTCAAAGTGCGACGAACCGCCAAACGGGGACATTCAGCCGTGCCGTTGACTTTTTTACGCACCCTTTCATGGCGCGCAATGCGAGCATCCAGTCTTTTTTTAGCTACATCATACATATTTTACCTACTTTCCTGTTTTCTTGCCCTGTTTGCGCAAAATACGTTCGCCGGAATAACGAATACCTTTGCCTTTATAAGGCTCTGGCTTGCGATACTTGCGAATTTCTGCGGCAACTTGGCCAACTTTTTGTTTATCTATTCCGCTAATAACTACTTTTAGTTTGTCTTCGCTGGCGGTTAGGGTTATGCCTTCTGGGGCTTTGTACACAACCGGGTGCGAGAAACCGAGCACAAGGTTTAAATCTTTGCCTTTCTGCTCTGCGCGGTAACCCACGCCTATAATTTCGAGAGTTTTCTGAAAACCATTGCTAACGCCTTCGAGCATATTCGCCACCAAAGAGCGGCTTGTGCCGTGAATGGAGCGAGAGAACTTTAAATCGTTCGGCCTTTTTATCTCCAAGCCTTCAGCAGTTTTCTCTATTGAAACAACATCGTGAAGAACGTGAGACAATGTGCCTTTCGGGCCTTTCACGCTAATTTTTCTTCCCTCAATGGAAACTTCCACCTTTTCGGGAATGACAATTATTTTTTTACCAATTCTAGACATAATTCCTCACCATACCTTGCAGAGAACTTCGCCGCCAACTTTTTGTTTGCGAGCTTCGTGATCTGTCATTACACCTTGAGAGGTTGAAATAATGGCATAGCCTAGACCGTTGAGCACGCGAGGGAGCTTTTCCACATTTGCGTAGTGGCGAAGTCCGGGGCGGCTAACGCGCTGTATGCCTTGAATTGCCGGCATGCCGTTGGTGTAACGGAGAAGCACTTTTAAAATGCCCTGCTTGCCGTCTTCAACAACAACGTATTTTTTAATAAAGCCTTTTTCTTTGAGTACTCTTGCAATTTCCTGTTTCAAGCTGCTCGAAGGTATATCCACCACGGGCTTCCTTGCGGAAGAGGCGTTGCGTATGCGAGTGAGCATATCGGCTATTGGGTCTGATAATCCTGACATATTCTTCTCCTGCCTACCAAGACGATTTGGTTATGCCGGGTATTTCGCCGGCGAGTGCCATTTCACGGAAACATATACGACAAAGCCCAAAACGGCGCATATAAGCATGTGGGCGGCCGCAACGATTGCAACGGTTGTAAGAGCGCACGCCAAACTTGGGCGTTCTCTTGCATTTTTCTATCATTCTTTTGCTTGCCATAAAATCCCTACTGTTTAATTTCCTGTTGTTTGCGGAAAGGCATGCCCAATGCTTCTAAAAGAGCCTTGCCTTCTTCATCTGTTTTTGCCGAAGTAACAAATATAATGTCCATTCCAAGTGTTTGGGTTACTTTATCTATTTCTATTTCCGGAAAAACTGTTTGTTCCTTAATGCCCATTGAATAATTGCCCTTGCCATCGAAACCGCGCTGGGGAACCCCACGGAAATCGCGAACGCGAGGCAAAATAATATGAATAAAGCGGTATAGGAAATCCCACATATTCTCGCCGTGCAGCGTTACCTTTGCGCCAATATTCATGCCCTCGCGGAGCTTGAAGTTGGCTATGGCGTTTTTCGCTTTGGTTACCACAGCTTTTTGACCGGTTACGGAAGTGAGGGTGCTTATCGCCTCATCGACTATTTTACGGTCTTTGTTTATTTTTTCGTGGCTGAGAGCCATGTTAAGCGATATTTTCTGCAAACGCGGAACCTGCATAACATTTTTATAATTGAAGCGTTCCTTGAGCGAGGAAACTACTTCTTTTTTATAAATTTCTTTTAAAATACTCATAAAAAACCTCAAATTGCCTTGCCTGTTTTAACACTGGCTCTATAACTCTTTTTGCCAGGCTCTCTCACTCTTTTTGTGCGCACGGGAACGCCGCCTTCGAGGAGCATGACATTGGAAATATGTATGGGCATTTCTTTATCGACAATGCCGCCCTGCTGGTTTGTTTTATTTGGCTTTTCGTGCTTTTTGCGCACATTGATGCCGTTGACTATAACCTTTGAAAGCTTTGGGAAAACCCTGGTGACAATTCCCTTTTTTCCTTTAGATTCGCCGGTTATAACTAAGACTTCATCGTTCTTTTTAATTTTTGGCATTATAGCACCTCTGGAGCTAAAGATATAATTTTCATGTATTTGCGATCGCGCAGCTCACGAGCTACAGGCCCAAAAATACGAGTGCCGCGAGGTTCACCATCTTTTGTTATGATAACCACTGCATTATCGGAAAAACGAATGAAGCTACCGTCTTTGCGGCCGAACTCTTTGCGAGTGCGAACAACCACTGCATGAACAACGGTGCCTTTTTTCACCTTGCTCTGCGGAATGGCATCTTTAACGCTAACTACTATTTTATCTCCAATGCGCGCATAGCGGGTGTTCGAGCCACCCAGCACTCGGATGCAGGCGACTTCTCTGGCCCCGCTGTTATCGGCCACGACTAGTCTGCTTTCTTTTTGAATCATAAAGCCTTACTCCAATAAAACTACTTCTTTTTCTCCACTATACGCACTAAACGCCAGCGTTTGGTTGCAGATAGAGGTCTTGTTTCCATTATTTCCACCACATCGCCTTCGGCTGCCTCGTTTTTTTCATCGTGGGCTTTAAGCTTTGTGCTACTCGTTAAAATTTTGCTATATACGGGGTGCCGTTTGCGGTTTTCTACCACAACGGTTATGGTTTTATCCATTTTGTTGGAAAAAACAACGCCCTGCCTAAGCTTGCGGCGATTTCTTTCTTCTGTCATTTTTTCCTCCGGGCAGTCTCTATTGTTTTTACTCTGGTAATGTCTTTGCGGATTGTACGCAAAACGTTAGGATTGTCCACGTGGCCCGTTTTCAATTCAAAACGAGTTTTCAGCAGGCTAATGCTTAAATCTTTCAGTCTCTCTTTAAGCTGTTCATCGCTCAAAGCATTTAACTCTTTCATTTTTTCTTTGCGTTTCATTATATCTCCGAAGCCTCAACAATTTTAACCTTTATGGGCAGTTTTTGGGCGGCCCCGCTCAGAGCGGCAATCGCAAGATTTCTATCTACCCCTGCCATTTCAAACAGAATGCGGCCAGGAAGCACCACGGCTGCCCAGAGTTCCACGCCGCCCTTACCTTTACCCATACGGGTTTCAGCAGGCTTTTTGGAAACTGGCTTGTCTGGAAACACGCGTATCCAAACTTTTCCGCCACGCTTGATTTTACGTGTCATGGAAACACGGCAGGCCTCTATTTGGCGAGCTGTTAGCCAGCACTGCTCAAGGGCTTGAATGCCAAAATCGCCAAAAGCCATATAATCGCCGCTGGTGGCTACGCCTTTCATGCGGCCTTTCATCATTTTACGGAATTTTGTTTTCTTTGGGCTAAGCATATTTTAAGTCCTTTCCTGTTTGTTGGTGGAAAAATCGCCTTTGCGAAGTTTCTCGCCGTGCATAATCCAAACCTTAACGCCATTTGTGCCATACAGTGTTTTTGCAGTAGCGGTGGCGTAGTCTATATCGGCGCGCAAAGTGTGAAGCGGAACTCTGCCTTCTGCGTACTTTTCAGTGCGGGCAATTTCCGCGCCGCCCAAGCGGCCGCCTATTTGAATGCGAATGCCTTCTACTCCAAAGCGCATGGCGTTTTGAATGGCGCGTTTCATGGCGCGGCGGCCAGTTACACGCTTTTCCAACTGGCGAGCAATGTTTTCTGCTACCAGCTTGGCATCGGTTTCGCCTCTTTTAATTTCAATTATTTCTATATGAACGTCTTTTTTTGTTACAATTTTTAATTCTTCTTTCAAGCCGTCCACTACTTCGCCTTTGCGCCCGATTATAACGCCGGGACGAGCGGTGTGGATTAAAACTTCCACGGTGTTCTTTGTGCGGCGAATCTCTATTTTTGAGATTTGAGCACCTTCAAATCTTTTTGACAAATAACGGCGAACCTGCATATCGTTCAATATGAACTTTGAGAAATCCTTTTTCTTTTCTACAAACCACTGGGAATCCCAGGTTTTGATGATTCCTAAGCGCAGACCGTTTGGATGTGTTTTTTGACCCATTGAAACTCCGTTAATCCGAAACTACTATTGTTAAATGAGATAATGACTTATGTATAGGGAAAGCTCTTCCGTGGGAGCGCGGCCTGGCTCTTTTCATTATTGGGCCGCCATCTGCGTAAATAGCTCTGACTTTTAGTTCACTCGCTGCCTTTGCCGTGCTGCCTTTTTTGCTGCAGTCTTGGTTATAGTTATTAACAGCGGTTTTTAATGTTTTTTCAACTATCAATGCGCCTTTCAAGCGGTTGCGCATAACCGACAATATGCCAAAAGCACGCTCAACCGAGCTGCCGCGCAAAATGTTTATTAGACGGCGCATTTTGAGAACGCCATAGCGCACATTTTTCAATTTTGCAACGCCATAACGGAGATCGGTGCCTTCGTCTTCTAGAATGTGCACTCCATTGGAGACCCGTACTAAAATCTGTTTTACTTTATCGCTCATTTCCTCTTACCTCCGGATTTTTCTTCCTTGCGGTGCCCCTTGAACTCGCGAGTTGGAGAAAATTCGCCCAGTTTATGACCTACCATATTTTCAGAAACATATACGGGAATAAACTTTTTGCCGTTGTAAACGGAAAAGGTTAAGCCAACCATTTCTGGAACTATGGTGGAACGACGCGACCATGTTTTAATCGCCTGTTTTTTGCCGGAGGCATTCATAGCCTGTGCCTTCTTCAAAACCGAAGTGTCAACAAAAGCTCCTTTTTTCAAAGATCTTGACATTACTTATGACCTCTTCTTTTGACGGTTGCGCACAATCATTTTATCGGTGCGTTTATTGTTACGGGTTTTCTTGCCCTTTGAGTTTTTGCCCCAAGGCGAGCAAGGATGGCGACCACCAGATGTGCGGCCTTCGCCACCACCGAGAGGGTGATCTATTGGGTTCATAACCACGCCGCGAACCGATGGGCGAATACCCAGCCAGCGGCTGCGACCGGCAGAACCGGAAATTTCGTTGTTGTGATCTGTATTGGATAACTGACCGATTGTAGCCATGCAAGTAGCGAGAATTAAGCGAACCTCGCCGGAAGGCAAGCGAACCTGGCAATATCTTTCATCTTTTGCCACCAACTCTGCGGAAACGCCTGCAGAGCGTGCTAACTGGCCACCGCGACCAGGCTTTAATTCAATGTTATGTATTTGCGCATTCAAGGGAATGTCTTTTAACGGAAGCGTGTTGCCTACTTTGTATTCTGCGCCGGAACCAGAGCAGAGAGTATCGCCGACTTTAACGCCGTTCGGTGCTAAAATATATGCACGGCTGCCGTTTGCATATTTAACGAGAGCGATATAAGCGGAGCGGTTTGGATCGTATTCAATGGTCTCTACTTTGCATGGAACGCCAAACCATTCTTTTCTCTTGAAATCTATAATGCGATAACGCCTTTTATGGCCACCGCCACGCCTGCGAACTGAAATACGCCCCTGACCATCGCGACCGGAGCTTCTCTTTATACCAACGGTAAGCGGCTTATAGGGCTTTTCGGCGGTAACTTCTGCTCTATCGCTAATCTGCTTAAAGCGCAGAGTAGGGGTTGTTGGTTTATATTTTTTTATTCCCATAATAAATTCCCCTTAGCTCATTCCTTCGAACTCAGCGATTTTTTGACCTGGCTTTAATTTAATATACGCTTTTTTCCAATTCGGTAGTTTGCCCGTTGTTACCTTTCTTTTTAACTGGGCACGTTTAATTTTGCCGCGCACAACCACGGTATTTACATCGGCTACCTGAACACCAAAGAAGCTTTCAACGGCTTTTTTAATTTCAAATTTATTTGCATTTTTGGCCACGCGGAACACATAGGTATATGCATCGTTTCTGCGGTCGTAGTTGTTTTTAACCGTTTTGTCGGTTATATGAGGCGAGACTAAAATTTGATATGCTTCTTTCATCTTGCACCCCCTGTTAGGAATTTCAAGGCATCTTGCGAAAAGACTATGTGGCGAGCACGCATAATATCGTAGGTGTTTACGTCTTTAACCCAAGCCCAGCGCGCCCAAGGCACGTTGGAGAGAGAACGGACTAAATTGCGTTCTTCCGGAGTTGCCAAGAACAAGACATTTTTTAGCTCAAAACCTGCTTTGCTGGTTATGGTTAAAAATTCCTTTGTTTTTGGAGCGGTAAAATCGAATTTTTCGAAAAGCCCAATGCAGCCTGATTTTGCTCTGCTTGAAAGCGCCGAGCGGAAAGCCAGCCTTTTTACCTTTTTATTTACTTTTTCAAAATATTTGTGCTTTTTTGGGCCATGAGCTTTGTTGCCGCGAACCCAGATTGGAGATGTATTCTGCCCTGCTCTGGCATTGCCTGTTCCTTTTTGTTTCCAGGGTTTGCGAGTGCCGCCGCTGATTTCGGATTTGCTTTTGGAGTGAGCGGAACCCTGCCTGCGGTTGTTCAATATGGCTTTAACTGCCAAATAAATGGTAACTTCGTTTGGTTCTATGCCAAAGAAATCGGCCGGAAGATCTACTTCTGATTTAAATTCGCCGTTTGATGCGTATAGTTTTGCTTTAGACATTAGCCTTTCCTCACTACGATTATGCCGTTTTTAGGACCAGGCACCGCACCGCGCACAAATATTAAATTGCGCTCGGAGTCTATTTTTTCTATTTGAATATTTTTTATAGTCACGTTTTTATTGCCAAAATGCCCAGGCATTTTTTTGCCGGGAAATACTCTGCCGGGATAGGAATTTGCTCCTGTGGAGCCAGGTTCGCGTATGTTGTGGGTACCGTGGCTGCGGGGGCCGCTGTGGAAACCGTGCCGCTTTATGGCACCAGAGAAACCATGGCCTTTTGAGACGCCGGTAACTTTTACGAGCTCTTCGGCTTTGAATATGGATACATCGTATTGTTTGCCTACCGGCCAAGCGGATATATCTTCTGCATCGAATTCGCAAAGGTAGCGCGGAACCATAACTTCTGGGCTTTTCCAGGGGGTGCCGCCTTTTTGTGCTTTTGGGGATTCGTGCGTTTTAGAGGATTCTTTTTCCAGCTCAGGCACCAGATGCTTGAACTGCATAGCATAGGCTTTTGTTGCTCTTTGAACTTTTTGTTCGCCGAAAGCCACCTGAATTGCAGTGTAGCCGTCTTTTTCTTTTGTTCTGTGGAGAACAATGGTGCAAGGACCAGCCTCCAGCACCGTTACGGGAATTGAATCGCCGCTCTCGGTGAAGATTCGAGTCATGCCCAATTTTTTTGCAAGTATTCCGTTCATACAAAACTCTATTTTAACAATTCCATTTATTCATTTAATAACGCCATATATAGTTACATTGACTTTACATCTATCTCCACTCCAGACGGAATGTCTATTTTAGACAAGGCATCTGTTGCTTGAGGTGAAAGACTGTACATATCGATTAATCTTTTATGTGTTCTGGACTCAAACTGCTCACGAGATGTTTTGTCCACGTGGGGGCCGCGCAAAATCGTGTATTTTTGGATTTTCACGGGCAATGGTATGGGGCCGGAAACTCTGGCACCCATATCTCTTGCTATTTTTACCAGTTTTTGGGATACTTGATCTAACAAGCGGTGATCGAAGGAACAAAGACGAAAGCGAACTGGCTTTTCCATGCGGACAGCAGCACCTTCGTGCTTTTTGCCTTTTGCCTTGACTACTTTTTTTTCTGAAACAGGAGACACTAGCTTAACCTCTTAACCAACGATAGCTATTACAGCGCCCGCACCAACGGTTCTGCCGCCCTCTCGGATGGCGAAACGCAAATCTTTGTCCATGGCGACGGCGGAGATGAGCTCGACCTCGATCTCGACGT
>JAITFT010000157.1 GCA_031281155.1 Candidatus Fibrimonadaceae bacterium | reverse complement strand
GCGTTCATCTTCGTTTTCAATCCTCATTAAAAATGTGTAATGCGACCATCCAAGTTTGAAAAACTGCGCGGCTTGCTGCATGATTTCGTAGCCGTCTATTCCTGTAGAAAATACCTGTTGAACTTGATTTTGTACAGCATATGGAAAAAAGTCAGACGGGGTCTGGCTTTTTGGGTTATCTTGCAATTCGGCAGACAGTGTCTGACTTTTTGGCAGTTTTTTGGAATAGATATTATAAAATAAGCGTGCGTTTTTAAGATTAACTTCCGAAAACCCTTTCTTGAATTTTGCCGTTAGAAATTCGGACAGTCTTTTAATCAAATTTTGTCCGTATTCCGCTCGTTCTTGACCGCCCTGCTCTTTTTCAACAATCATGCGACCTACTTCAAAATAGGTAACTGTCATTGTAAGATCTGCCGTTCTGCCGACAAATTTCCGAGCTTGTTCGATTGCATTTGCAACGAGAGTAAAAAAATCGGACGTTTCTGATGTTTTTAATACTGCCATATCTAAAGCAACAGAAAACTTCTTATTTTGCAATTCCATAGAATAAATCCTCAAAAATTATATATTACTGTTTTAGGTTAAGTTATTAAGTATAGGGCGATTCCTTAATCTTTTGTTTCCCATTCTGAATATCCAGCTCCTATATCAAATTCAAAATTGCCCTTTTTTAAATAATACTTTTTTTTAAAACTACTCATTGCTTTAATGAATTGTGTAATTTGAAGGACAGCATCGCTATTAGTTGGCAATGTCTCTTCATCAAGTAAATCAAGAAATTCAATCGTTGGCTCATTCCTTAATAATAATTTTGCTTTTTCTAATTTTTTATTAATTATTTTAATCTTGAATTTATTTAATGGTTCATCTTGCTTTTTTTTAGATAATTCACGTATTTCCTCTAAATCACTTTGAATTAATGGGAATATAATATCAAACATATTTACTTCTTCTTTTGTAGGATGCATATCCTTGTTTATTTCAATTTTTAGCTTTTTTGCCATATTTTTTATTTCCTTAAGAAAATCTTTTGGGTTGGTTTGTTCTAATTTTTATCTTTTTATCGTCTAAATTCCAATACCAAACGTTAATATCTCTGCGTATATTGTCAATTCGCATATTTTCAAAGCAAGCAAGATATTGAGATAATATCATAACAACATCACTATTGGTAGGTATTTTATCCTGTTCAAATTTAACAAAGTTCTTAAATGGTTTATAGTTCTCTTTTAATAAATGATTTGCTTCTTCTAAGAGATTATTTACGAAATTTAATTTAAATTCATTTAAAGCATCATCTTTAGATTTTTTTGATAATGCACTTACTTCATTATACATTCCTTCCAACTGAGATTGAACTTTAATAAATAATTCAATTTCATTTTTTTTCATATAAATCCTCCTCAATATATCATGACGGTAAATTACGCGTAAAATCAATGTACTTACTTTTAATAACTTCGATGGGTGTACGATTTTTACTTTTATAAACAGTACACATCAATTTCAAGTCTTCATCTGTTAAAATAATAATGCATTTTCTATGTGCTGACCATAAGTCAATAGTGTTTTTTATAACATTACGAGGCACATTATTTCTAGTAAAAATAATACCAAATCGTCCAAAGGAATCGCTTAAATATCTATTTAATTGATCAACATGATCAGTATTTACTTCTTTGACATTCTTGAGCTCAAAAACAATCTGTCTGCAATCATATAAATCAAATATTTCTTTAAGAAAAAGATCAGAGCAGGTGTTATAAAATATCAAGTCGCGTATTGACACTCCACTTATAGTTCTACTTTGCTCTTTAGCAAAATCAAGATGAGGATATAATAGTGTTGCTAATAATATGCAAATACTATCTTCATATTTTTTGTCAGCATTATCACTTTTCCCTGTTGGCAATTTAAGCAGAGTGTCTAATTTTCTTAATACTGATAAAGCAGGGATCTGTTTAAATAATAAATCATTTTTGCAATCATTTTTTTGCCTTTCTTTGATTTCTATATATTGTTGAACAATATCATAATTATTCCTGTTGTATAATAACACTTTGACTCTTTCAGGTTTTTCATCTGCTTTTTGTATCTTTGGCATATAATAATCATTACAATAGTTGCTAAGATTTATATAATTTGTTTTTCTTAACCATCTTTTTGGCACAAAGATTATTGGTTGTTTTGTATTTGGGTTAATTGGAAGAAATACTTTTTCATTGCGGATTTTATGATCTTTTAAGTCAAAACAATGTATTTCAATATTATCTATTGGTATTTTATATTTATCACAGCTATCAATCGTAAAATCAATTAAAAATGATTTGATAATACTTGCTGTGATGTCGCTTGTTCTGTCCTCTGCTATATTATCAACTAACAGCTGTAATACTTCTAAATGAATAAGTCCATTTTTATTTATTTGAGGAATGTTTTTATAAACGGATAAAATTTCGTTTGCAGTTTTTTCACTGAATCTCTTGCCTTTTTTTGTCTTTGACATTCCTAACCCAACCTCATTACATTCAGAACAATTAACCATTGTTTTAATGCATTCGCTGTTATTTTTTTGATATTGTGAAGCTAAATAATTAATACTTTCTATCAGAGATAAATGTAATGCGTTATCCTGCATTGATGGTGATTTCCATAATAAAAATGGATCAATATAAAAAGGTATATCTTCATCAAGATAAGGAATAACAAAATCAACATCTTCTTGACAGAAAGGGAGATTATAGAAATCGTTCAATCTAGGTCTTAATATTATCATTTGTATTTCAAGATTATTTTAAGTATATCAGAAAAAAAGACAATTTAGCAAGATAAAATTCTCGGCATTTTAGATGAAAATTGCGAACATTACCTACAGAAATTCCAATCTATAACCCCTATCTTTTCTTATGACGAAAGAATTGGCTGCAGGGGGCTTTTTTTCTCGTTTATAAAAACTGTCAGTAAAACAGTGACAGTAAAAAATATTTTTGTCATAGGAGATTTTTATGGAAGATCAAATGATGAACGAATGTGCTTATCTGAGGGTAAACGAATTGAACAGCGGTAAAATCCAGCTTACTGATTCTACTAATGCGGAACGGTTATATCGTGAACACGGCGATAATATCCGTTATATGGCAGCGTGGAAAAAGTGGCTTGCCTGGAACGGCAGCCGATGGGAAGTTGACGAAAGCGGAGCTATGATACAAGGTAAATGTCTTACGACTATTCGGGGTATCCATAGAGAAGTATTAAAAACCGGCAGTTTCAGAGAGCGCATCGAAATTGAAAAATTTGCAACGATGAGCGAAAACGCAAGAAGGAGAAAACCTCTCACTTTCGGGATTTTTTGATAAAGCGGATTTCGTTATCAGTTTTTTAGGAACTGGCGGGGCGATAGCGAATAAACCTATCACGGCAGAGAATGTCCGCAATGGCAGTTAGAGCGAATTAACGTATCACTTTGTTATCACGCCGACATTCCGCTTGCGGTATGTCGGGAGAGCAGACAAACGCAATTGTTTGTACCTGCCTGAGACTGTGTCGCCGAATACTGACGGCTGTTTACACAAACAGGAATAATTTAAAAAGCAAAATAACTTAACATTTACAGGCGAAACGGTGCGTTTCGCTTTTGGCGATTCTGTCGAAGGCATGATTGTCTATCACGTCTTTGTTTTTACTTCTGCTATTGCGGAAAGAGCGAATTTGTTTTATGAGGTATCGGGCTTTAAGATTGTTACCAGCGTATCGGTTACGGAGAAATGAGAGGTCAGTCTCACGTACTGTGGATAATTTTGCTGTTCTGAAGTTCGCGGAATGAAGCAAAGCGGAATGGAGCGAGGCTGAGGAAAAGCGGAGAGCGGATAGGCTGTTCACTGTGAAGGGATAACGCTTCATTAGTGAAGAGGTAACGGAATTCAGAAAAACATATCATTATGGAGTTTTGGGAGACTGCCTTCACTACCGTTAGCCGTGGGTCGGACATCGGAATGCTTAGGCGGAACGGCGGATTTTCGATTGCCGATAAACTTATCATTTACATAAACTACCCAATTTCGTTTAATGCTCTGTATGCGATGTTCCAGCCTGACTTTTGATTTACATTTTTATTTTAGAGTTACCGCAGGCTGGAATGTGGGTGAGGGAGGAAAATTGCTGATGCTTTTTTATGTTTGTTTTATGTCCGACTGAACCCCTTGCGCATACAGACATTAGGCGAAGTTGGGTTTTTGCTATTGATTGCCAACATGACCGATTGCTGAAAATCCGCTGTGTAGCCGTATCGAATTATGCGTTGCTTGTTGTAAGACGGAAAGTTTCACGGGCTTCAAAACTGGAATAAACGTAATGGTTTGTGATGGGTGGGGCGCAGGGGTTTTTGCACCGATTTTGTTTTATCCACTGTAGAATTAACTGAAAAATTATTGCGTGATGGATTAGCAATAATTTTTCTTTTTTGTCTGGCAGGGATGCCAGACAAAAGTTGTTATAAACCCCTGTAATAAACTGCGGTGTAAAAAGGGCTGCGTTGATGATTTGGGAAAATTGCGGGGCAATTTTGACCTTTTTGCTATCCCTATATTTTAACTACAGTAAAACCAATTGATTTATATCCCTTGAGCCGCCTTTTATACATTTTTGAAAGCACTGGCACTTGTTCATCAACATAATCATAAACTTGTATTTCCTTCTTACCGCTATATACTCGATTAAGACGTCCCGTATACTGTACCAGCATACCTTTCCACGAAAAAGGAAAAACCAGAAATAAGGTATCAAGACTGGGTAAATCAAAACCTTCTCCAAGATATTTTCCTGTGGCAAGAATAATTTTATTTTTATCAGCCGGTATTTCATCAATCGCTTCCATGATGGCTTTTATTTGTTTCTTGCCAAGCCCGCCTTTTAACACGAATAGTGATGATACATGTTCCTGTAAGAGGTCTTTTAAAATATCCAAATGTTCTAGCCGTTCGCTCAATACAAGACATTCACGTCCATCATTGTATGCGTTCAGCACATCTTGAATAATTTGTTTATTACGCTCTTCGTTAAGATAAACCTCTTTAAATATTTCGTGAATAGCCAAATTGTTTTCTTTTTGTTCTGTATTTTGGTCGGCATTTATTTTTAAACTGGTGTAACGAGGAAACACTTTTTGAATAAAAGTTGTATTACTGCGATTGTTCGAATATCGAACTTCTCCCAAATTCATCAAAACAATAGGGTGCTGCCCGTCTTTACGGATGATAGTAGCAGAAAGTCCAAGACGATAATATGCAGGGCATTTTCTTATAATTTGTTCAAATGAAGCAGCGGAAATGTGATGACATTCATCAACAATGACTTGACTATATTCTGCAACCCATTCTTCAACCTTGTTTTTTTTAACAATGCTTTGCATTACCGCTATATCAATTATGCCAGTTCGTTTTTTCTTTGTACCGCTGTAACAGCCAATCTCCTTTTTGGGGACTCCAAGAAATTGACTGATTCGTTCTGCCCATTGATCGGCAAGCAGTTTCCGATGGACAAGAATGAGGGTATTAACTTTTCGTTCCGCAATCATCCAAAGAGCAACAACTGTTTTGCCAAATGCTGTAGAAGCAGAAAGAATACCCATTTGATTGGCTGACAGTTTTTGTGCTGCTTCTTTTTGTTCATCTCGAAGCTCGCCCACAAATTGAATATTAATACTCTGTCCCCTGTTTTGTTTGTTTTGTAATTCAGGTTTTATTTGATAATTATCAAGTATTTCAATCAGGTTATCAAAACATCCAACTGGCAAACCAATATATTCCGGAAAAAATTCATAACAGAAAAGAATATGCGGTTTATTCCATGTTGGAAGTCTCATTCTCTGAGCTCTATAAAATTCCGGGTTTGCAAAAGAGGCAAGGCGTAAGATTCGGTTTCGCAATATTGGAGGAAGCCCTGTATGATTTACATACAATTGGTCGGCAAGTATTATTTCAATTTTCTTAGGTAGTATTTCTGTAATTACCGGTAAGACCGTAGATTTTCTTTCCCACGGTTTTGTTTCATCTTAGATCTCTACTGGATCATAGATTACAGGCAATAATTCATTTTTTTGAATCGCATTATTAATAAGTTCATCCAGTCTTGCTTCATCTAATTTTTTTACAGAAGAAAGAAAAGCCCATTGATCGGGATATGGGGACATATCTTTATCAAGAAATACACTATGATTTTTTTCTCTTGCGGCTTTTTGTAAAGGTAAAGCAATTAAGTTTCCAAAGCCGCCCTTTGGCATAGTATCTTGATTAGGGAAAAATCGATCAAATGAATCAAGTCCGATTTCAGGTCTTCTGTCCAGTGTTTTTGTCATCAAAAAAGAACCAAGTTTTCTTGCTTTTGCTGCTAAGACAGGCTTTTCAAAGAAAATCCATACATGAGCGCCGTTACCGGAACGGGAACGTTCTAATGCTGCCGGTATTTCATCAAGAGTACAAGTATCTAAAAATGCTTTAACGTCTTCCTGCCATGTTTCTTTGTCAAAATCAACTGCCAGAAAATTGCAAGTTTCGTCTTGCAGCAAAGGATATACTCCCATTACAAAAGGAGCAGCGCTTTTCCATTCGCTTTTAGAAGGGATAAATCCAGCAAGATGATTTCTGATTACTTCATCGGTAACACGTTCAAATAACCGGTTGGAACAAGTGCCGCAGGTTATTTTTGGTTTTTCACACATTCCTCTTACCCATTCATTTCGACAGACAGGTTGATAGCCTGACTTTCCTGTCTTTTTATTTTCGAAACGCTTGGCGTATATATCCTCACGTCCTTTGAACAGAGAGCGAAAAAGGGCGATTTTAGCTTCTGGGGCAGATTGATTATTAACTTCGGTTTCAAGCGGAATCTCTTGTGTTGTAGTGTCAGAAGTGTCGTTTGTTTTACAAATGTTTTTTAGTTCATCAAGTTTATTTTTTTTAACTGCTAATAATTTCTCAAGTTCTAGAATTTCATTCTGCAGACTTAAAAGGGCTTCCCCGTACATGAATTTATTTTAACTCTTAATTTATCTTGTGCCTACTAAACAAAAATGCGAATTTGGGCTGTAGAGGGCATATAAATCGTTTTTGGTAAAATAATACGGCAAGGGGTGTTTAAACGCTCTACGAGGCTTTTACACGCAAAATTCGGGGTATAAAAAGCATGGTCTGTGATTTGAATTTTAGCAGTAACGTTATGCGCAACTTTGTAAAACCGCCATTTATGTAGGCAAATATGTAGGCAATTTTATATAGCAACAGGGGTATACGGCGTCATTTAAACATTGCCTTCATTTTTTCGATATAACTAGCCGCTTCGTCTTCTGAAGCCGTTTCATTAGTTTTTACATGAATACTTATAAGGTTGCCCGGAATTTCTTCCAGAAATGGAGAAGGGGAGCATAC
>JAITFT010000118.1 GCA_031281155.1 Candidatus Fibrimonadaceae bacterium | reverse complement strand
CTATGCTGGATAATTTTGATTTTGGCGCAATTTTCAGTTGGCTTGGAATAAATTTAATCGCTTCTTCCGGTGATAAGTTAGATTGCGTTGCGAGCCAAGCGGAGCTGGTTGGCATAATTTCCAAATCTGCCAAATTTGCGAAAAATGTTTGCCCTTCTTTTGAAAGACGTTTTTGTAAAAAAGCGGCTTTTTTTTCAGTTAGCAAAAATTCGTTTAATGCAACGAAAATTTTGTTAAAGCATTGAGAAAATTCTATTTGACTGAAACTAAATGCCTCTTGTAAAAATCTGGATATTTCGCAAAAAATCATAAAAGGCAAGGTGCCATCTGTGCTTCGCAAACAGTTAAGCACGGCTTTTAAGGATTTTAAATCTTTTAGCAAAAAATCCTTTGAATGGGAAATATTTTCTATGCGGCTTTGCAAAAGCTTATCGAAATATATCAATTTTTGCGTAAAATATTCATAAGCATTTATTGATAGCAATGGCGGGTAAAAATTTTTATCCAACTCAAAAGAACCTTGTAAATTTCTCAAAAGCCTCGCAACTTGAATGCTTTCCTTTCCATCTAAGGATTCGCCGCCAAAAACAACAGAAGGAGCAGCGATGCAAATTGGCATAAGCACGGAATTTTCCGCAGAATATAAATCGGAGCAATTTTCCCATATTACCTTAAAACGAGAGCTTTGCTCTTCGGAAAATTCAATAGCCTTATTTAAATCCAAAGCTAAAAATACATCTAGGCTCTCTAAACTCTTGTCAAAAATTTTCGCAAAATTTCTCGCTTCAATTTTTACCGATTTATTTTCATAATCAATAAAAGAAATCCCGCTTGGAAAAATTGCCTCGCATTCCTTAAACACAAACTCCCCGTCTTTGAGTAAATTTTCTTCCAATGCTAACTTGCCAAAACCAAAGTGCATTCCTCTTGGCAAGCCCGAAACATTTTTTATATGCCTCAAAAAAAGTTTATCCGATTGCTGCAAGTGCTGTTGCGACAATGCCATTCCTTCTTTCCATGCTACTAATGCTGTCATTTTTCCTCCTCATTCACTAGTATGTAATTATAAACAGGCTTGGGCGGTTTTGAATAATAAAGCAGAATTCCCGCTATTGCAAAACCGGTTCCTATTATTGTCTGAATCCCAACAGCCCCGATTTTAGGATTTTCTCGATTTTTAGTATTGTAGCCAAATAATTCAAATACTGCGCTTTGGAGAGCGGCATTTGGCAGGCTCGATGAGCAGTGCTCTACCTTTTTTATGGTTTTTCCGCTGTTTTTATCTATAAGCTTTAAGGTAAAAGTATTGCATTGCGTACCTTTTGCAATGCTTGCCCTTAAAATTGCATTCCTGTTTTCCATGCCAATTTCCTGCGAATATGCCAAGATTTGTGCACTAAGCTCAGGAGCTTCTATTTGCAGAGCGAAAGTCGCCTGGGCCACGATTATTAGGATTAACAGGCTTTTAGATGCCAATCTAAAAACTGTTTGCTGAAATAAAGTCATTTGCGAACTCCCTGAGCATATACTCAACTTCTGATAAAATTTCATTTTTGGTGTAAATTCCCATTTTCCACATATCCCAGGTTTGGCAATCCATATATTCATGGCTGGTTGCCAAGTATGCCCTTTGATGTAGCTGGAGAGAAGCATATACAAAGTAGTCTCCCTCTTTTTTCTTGAAACCCGTTAGCAAAAGCTTTAAAGCACCGCCGCTGGATATTTTGCCCACATCACCGTCTGGAGCATTGTAAACGACTTTTGGCACATTCATGCTTTCCAGCCGGGATTTCAACTTTTCCATTATTTCCTTCTCCATTCTCTTAATTTCTGCATCGCCGGTACAATGCACAAAAAGCTCAACTCCGGGCAAGGCCCTCAAAGATTTTTGCCCATAAGCGCTACTTGAGTGCAAATATGGAGATAAGCTGAACAAAGCCAGAAAAATTTTCAAAAATGCGTTTTCTTTTTTCATATTAGTTTAGACGTAATTAAAAGCCAAAAAATACATACCCCCCCTCATTTTGATAACAACTGTAATCAAAAAATGCACTTTTTTTGAAAAATTATCTTTTTTTTGAGAAAAATCACTTGAGAAACGTCTAAACTAATATGAAAACACTTTTTATATTCTTAGTTAACATAATGTTGCTTTCCTGCGCTGCGAAGCCAGCAAAAAGCAATCAAGCTACTCATTTTTCCGGAAAAAACGAGTGGGCAAGCATGGCAAATACCTTCAGATACCCCGTGGAGCTTGAAAAGCACATTGAGGGCTTTTTGGGAATTCCCTATCTTTGGGGCGGAAATACCAGAGATGGCTTGGATTGCTCGGCTTTTGTTCAGCAGATTTTTGCCATATATGGGATAAACTTGCCAAGAACCTCCATTTTGCAAAGCAGAATAGGCATGAGAATCCCCAAACACGCCCTTTTGCCAGGTGATTTGGTGTTTTTCGGCGTTGTGGAGAAAGATTCGGTCACTCATGTTGGGATTTATATGGGAAATAATAAATTTGCCAACGCTACTACTTCGCACGGCATAAAATATTCAGGCTTGGATGAGCCTAGCTGGCTTGCGAAATATCTTTGGGCAACAAGGCTGAGGATGTGAGGCTAGGATTTTCTACATTACCCCCCATGACTATGCGTACAATAGAGCAAATAACAGGCAAAGGCCTGCCTTTAAGAGGCAACGATATAGACACCGACCGCATTATACCTGCGCGTTTCTTGAAATGCGTTACTTTCGAAGGTTTAGGCGAACACGCTTTTGAAGACGATATTGAAGATATTCGCAAAAAAGGCGGCATACACCCTTTTAGAGACCTTAAGTACGAAGGTGCTGGCATTTTGGTTTCCAACCGCAATTTTGGGTGCGGCTCAAGCAGAGAGCATGCACCCCAGGCTCTTTTGCGTTTTGGAATAAAAGCCATTATAGCCGAAAGCTACAGCGAAATATTCTTTGGGAATTGCGTTTCAATAGGCATTCCATGCTTTATTGCAAGCCACGAAATTATTGAGGAAATTTTGGAATGGGTTGAGAAAAATCCATCTATTGAATTTTCACTTAACGTTAAAGAACTCAAAGCTGCATTTGGCGAAAAAACATTTGAGCTTGAACTGGCAGAAGGGCCGCGAGGGCAATTTCTAGATGGTTCTTGGCATGCCCGAAGCGTTTTGCTTTTGAATAAAGAAAAAATAAACAACCTTGCAAAGTCCTTGCCCTACTAAATATGAAAGCCTTAGTTATAATTCCAACCTATAATGAAATGGAGAATATTCCAGAGTTTATTCCATTGGTTTTGGAACAGAATGAATGCCTGGATGTTTTAGTTGTAGATGATGGTTCGCCAGATGGCACAGGGGACTTTGTTGAGAACTTATCAAAGGAAAATAGCAGGGTTCATATTTTGCGGCGCGAGAAAAAAATGGGTTTAGGCACGGCTTATGTAGCTGGCTTTAAATGGGCCTTGGAAAGAGATTATGAAAGAATTTTTGAAATGGATGCAGACGGAAGCCACAGCCCGCAGGCCTTGAATATTTTCTTGAAAGAGGCAGAGAGCGCAGATTTGGTTTTGGGTAGCCGTTATTTAAAAGGAAGAATTTCCGTTGTAAACTGGGATTGGAAAAGATTGATTTTGAGCTACGGAGCAAACTTCTACACAAGAGTTGTAACCGGAATGCCTTTTTCAGATGCCACCGGCGGCTTCAAATGCTTTAGCCGCACCGCTTTGCAAAGCCTTG
>JAITFT010000018.1 GCA_031281155.1 Candidatus Fibrimonadaceae bacterium | reverse complement strand
TGTAGCCCGGAAAAAAAGTATATTTAGTTAAGCCGCTTTAACCATGCTTTCTCTTCTTCCAGGAGAAACGCATTCGTTGCGCGAGTAATGGCGTTATGGTAGCATCTGCCGCCAATCGGGGGTTTCGTAACGGCCGTCTTTTGGGGTAACGGATTTCCATCCGCCGGTGCCGCCTTTTTCCCAGGGTTGCTTTGAGACAACAATGCTGTCGCTGCCTGGGCAGTAGGGTGGCAGAATTTCGGCATTGTGGCTTATTTGAGTTCTGGTGATAAAATTATCCAAGTGCAGGAATTGGCATATTTTGCTGTCTTTTTCGCCAATTTCAATGCGGTAGGCAGTAACGCCGTTTGAGTCGCCGTCGTTGATGGTATTTATGGTTTTTTCTATTGAGCTTTGCCAGTCTTTCAAGTATTTGCTTTTTTGTTCTTCGCTAATGTCCTGTGAATTCAGCCAAGCTTCAAGCTCTGCATTATTCGGTTTTTTTTCGGCAAGCGAGCTTGCAACGGGGAGAAACGCAACGGCGTATTTGCCGGAAACTGCAATTTTTGTTGTTTCTTCGCTTTCCTTTTCTTTGTTGCTTTTTTGAACAACAATATATACTCCATAGCAGACTAGAGCTACTATGAACAACAAAATAACTACCACAATGGCTATTACCATGGCTCGCCTCCCTTATTCATGCACAATGGTTCCTATATTGCTTTTTGTTAAAGAGTTTATTAAATTTCCCTTTTCCATTTTGAATACAAATACCGGAAGTTTATTCTCTCTGGCAAGAGCCACCGCTGCTGTGTCCATAACGGCAAGGTTTCTTTTTAAAATTTCCTCGTAAGTTATGCTGTCGAATTTGGTGGCGGATTTATCTTTAACCGGGTCTGCAGTGTAGATGCCATCTACCTTGGTTGCTTTCATCACAACATTGCATTCGCTTTCTACCGCTCTCAATACCGCGGCGGTATCTGTGGTGAAAAAGGGGTTGCCAGTACCTGCGGCAAAGAGGACAACGGTTTTGTTTTCCAAAAGTTCTATGGCTTTTCTGCGGTTGAAATAGCCGCAAAGCGGCTCCATTCTAACTGCGCTCATTATTTCAGCGGGTTGCCCGTGTTTTTCAAGGGCATCTTGCATGGCTATGGCATTCATAACGGTAGCGAGCATTCCCATGGAATCGCCAGCAGCGCGGTTCATACCGCCTGCGCTTGCCGAAACTCCTCTAACGAAATTCCCGCCGCCAATCACAATGGCAATTTGCGCCCCAGCTTTAACAGAGGCAGCAATTTCCTCTGCCACCCAATTTACTATTGAGCCATCTATGCCATGCCCGGAATTACCGGCCAAAGCCTCGCCACTTAGTTTCAAAAGACATCTACGAAATTTAATCATAAAGCTTCCCAGCGGACTTGAACCGCCGACCTGCTGATTACGAATCAGCTGCTCTACCAACTGAGCTAGAGAAGCGTGGAAGGTAAAATAGAAAAAATCCTCCTAAAAAGGTTCAGCTATCTTTGCATTTACTATATTCCTCCATTGGTTTAAATTTACACGAGGATAAAATTTATGGAAAGCCTAGAAAGTATAATAGGTTTAACAAGTCTTTCGAGCTTGGGGGTCAAGCCCTTGATTATGATTTGTTTATCTTTTTTGCTGGCTTATCTTGCCATTGTCAAGAAATACGAGCCCTTGCTTTTATTGCCAATTTCTTTCGGAATGCTAATTGCAAATATTTCTCCTGAACTTCTTTCTGCAGAAGGCGATAAAATTATTGCTTTTCTTTATCAGGGAATAAAAATGGAAATCTTCCCGCCGCTAATTTTCCTGTGCATCGGAGCTTTAACCGATTTTGGCCCATTAATAGCCTCTCCAAAAAGCGCGCTTATTGGAATAGGCGGCCAGCTGGGAATTTTCGCCGCCTTGGGCGGAGCCTTGCTTATATCGGCTCTGTTTGGGGGGAGCATTCCCGATTTAGCCTTCACTTTAAAACAAGCTGCTGCTATCGGCATTATTGGTAGCTCCGATGGCCCTACTACCATTTACATTGCAAACACTCTTGCGCCGGAATTATTCGCCACTATTTCTATAGCGGCCTATTCTTATATGGCACTCGTTCCCATTATTCAGCCGCCTATTATGAGACTTTTGACTACGCCAGAAGAACGCGTAATTGTAATGCCAAAGCCTGAAAATGTCACAAAACGCCAGAAAATAATTTTTCCAATAGCTATGACCGCTGGTACCTTGTTGCTTGTTCCAGCTGCTGGCCCCTTAATTTCCATGCTTATGCTTGGAAATTTAATTAGAGAATCTGGAGTTACAGAAAGAATTTCCACTGCGCTTCAGCACGATTTGCTTAGCCTGCTAACTCTGCTTATAGCTCTCTGCGTAGGCGCAACAGCTACTGCAGATAATATTTTAACGCCAAAAACAATCCTCATTATTTTATTGGGGTTAACGGCTTTTTCTTTTGGAACCGCCGGTGGTGTTTTAATGGCCAAGCTTTTAAATAAAATAACAGGCGGCAAAGTTAATCCGCTTATTGGAAATTCAGGAGTATCTGCAATGCCAATGGCCGCTAGGGTATCCCAAAAAGTGGCGCAGGAATACAATCCCAATAACTATGTGTTAATGCACGCTATGGGGCCAATTGTATCTAGCACCCTAGGCTCTGCATTAGTAGCAGGTATTTTCATAACCTTGCTTTCATAGTAAGAAAAACATGAGCAAACAAATGCAAAAAATTAAAACAACCTATTCCAAAGTTTTTGGCGATACAAGAGACGATTCAGATTATCCAAATCCTTGGAGAGATAAAAAGAAAGAAGCTAAAGAAGATTTCTCTTGGAAAGCTAAAAAGAAAGATTTCGCTCCTGTAAAACGAGTAGAAGAAGATCCGCCTTGGCTAAAAACCATTTCTTCGCTTGCAACCGAAAAGGGCAGGGAAAAAGAAGGCTTGTTTTTGGCAGAAGGCGCAAAGGTTGTTATTGAAATTGCGGAAAATCACAGAGACCTTGTGCAAGGTATTTATGTCGATGAAAGCTTTGACAACGAAGAACTGCGAGAAAAAATAAAAACGGCAAGGCTTCGTATCCACACTCTAAACCTCGCTCAAATGAAACGAGCAAGCGCTGTTGTCAACGTGCCAGGAATTTTTGCCGTGTGCCGCCTAGCGCATGAAAAACCAAATTACGATACCGCTCGAATTTTAACGCTTGTAGATGCTGTTCAAGACCCAGGTAACCTGGGTGCATTATTCCGCACATCAACAGGCTTTGGAATAGACGGAATGATTTTAGGGCGCGGCACGGTTGACCCCTTTAACCCAAAGGTTGTGCGCGGTTCTACGGGCTGCTTTTTGAGAATGCCTTTTGAAATGGGCATAGATTTGCAAGAAAGACTTACGCTTTTAAGGCAAAAAGGTTTTTGCATAGTGGCTACTTCACCGCACGCAAAAAAAAACATTGCTGATTTAACTCAATACCAATCAAAAAAAATAGCTCTCTTGGTTGGCAACGAAGGCTCCGGCACAGACAAGCGCATGAGCGATCTCGCAGATGAGTGGGTTAAAATACCAATGGAAAACTCCTTGGAGTCCTTGAATGTTGCAGTTGCTCACGGCGTTTTGTGCTATCAAATTTCACAAATGCGGAAATAGCCGGGCAATGGATCTTAGCCCTATATTAAAACACGAAACTTGTGCTAATTGTAAAATTTGCTGCGTGTTCAAGCCCGAATCTCTTATTTATGTTCCCAAGGAAATAGAGGTAAAAAAACAAGAAGATGGAATGTTTGCCTGCATTCACCGCTGTGAAAATGCAGGGTGCACTCTTGAGAAAAACAAACCAACAGAATGCGCAGCCTGGCCTTTTAGCATTTCAAAGCGAGGCGGGAAATTGCTTTTGGTTTTAGAGCATAGCTGCCCAGAACTCAACAAAAGAGAAAGGTTCAACGAAGTGAAAAAATTCGCTCTAGAAAACGTTGCGCCAAAATTATTGGAATATTCCCGCAAAAATACGGGCACATTAAGAGAGCATAACAGCAAAAATCAAATTTTGGATTACTACATTTAAGCTATGCGTTTAAAATATTTATTGCTTCTTTGTTTTTCTCTTTGCCTTTTTTCCTGTTATAGTTTCACAGCCACAACTCTGCCGCCGCATATAAGAACCGTAAATATAGCAGATGTTGATTATCGTAGCTTTGACCCTGTTATCGGCAATAGATTGAAAGACGGCATAAGAGATCTTTTTAGAATAAATGCCCCAGCTATTCGCATAATAAATGACGATGCCGATGCCGACTTTTCCGTTACCCTCTTGAGCTACAGCAACAGACCTGAGAGTCATAGCTCAAGCGCAGAGGTGGAAACCTACAGAGTAACGCTGGGAGTATCGGTTTTGTTTTACGATAATATTCGCAAAAGGGTTATCTACGAAAGCAAAAATATTCAAGCCATAGGCTCTTACGATGTGCAAAAAAACGAATCAGAGGAGCGGCAGGGGCAAGAGCGAGCAATAGAAAGACTCAAAGAAATTATTGTTGCAAATGCCCTTGCAAAATGGTGATTATTCTTCTGCCTTTTCCCTGCCTACTATTTTAACAGTTGAATTTCTCCTCCTTGCATCTAAATGAACTTCGGTGGTTTGCTCGCCTCTTACATTTATCAGTATTTCATAAAGCCTTAAGCCTGGGCATATAGCTCCAATAGTGTGATCTCCTGCCTCAACACTGTTAATAGTCAACGGACCGCCAGCTGTGTGATCGGCCATTTCGCCATCTAAATAAATGTGGCATTTATCGGGATTTGTGGTAACTTTTATTCCTCCAATCGGCATGGTGGTTGTGCCCTTAAAAACGTTTTCTCTATCTGGCCAAACATTAAAGCGGACATTTATAAGTTCTTTTCCTTGATCTATTACTATAAGGTTATGACGGCCAGATGGAAAAGGACGCTTTAGAATAGGGCTTTTTCCTAAATCTTGAAAGCCAAGGGAAACATCGCTGTTAGGAGGGTCGGTGATTATGGTAACAGTGCCCTGACCGCCTCTTGGTGGAGGATCTTCGTCATCTTGGGCGAAAACATTAATGGAAAGCGCCAATGTTAGCGCAAAAGGCAAGACGAGGCGAAAAATATTCATAAAGGCTCCTGGGTTTGTGGATTCTGTTGATAATGTAGAAAAAATTTCTATTTTGCCTCCGTGTTTGAGGTAGTTCAAAAAAAAGGAAATGCGAATAGGCTTTGCGGCAGGGTTATAGGTTATGTGAAGATTCCAAAACCCGAACCTGGCCAGAATGAAACTCCATTTGATGCCCTTGTTAGCGCAGACGGAATTTTGGCAATACAGGGCGATTATTCCAAAACCCCCGATTTTGATGCTTTTCGCAATAATTTACAGCAATCCCTGCCTAGAGGCTTGCAAGATATTTTAAAGCAAATTTTGGGTGACGATGAAATTAGGGAAGGTCTTGATTTATCAAAAACAAAAAAAATAAGCGTGAGTGTTTTCCCAAAGGGTGGTAGCAATTTTGGCGATTTTTTTCCTGTGCCGGCGCAATTGGTGCCTTTTCAATCGGAAGAAATGCTGCTTAACGAAAACGCCGATATTTATTTTTTAGGCGAATTCCGCTCCATAGGCAATGCGCATTTATTTTTAATGGGTTTCCCCATATTGTATCAAGCCAGATATCGCGAGATGGCAGAGAGGGAGCGCGAAGATGAGGTAGATGCTCTGCTAGCAGAAATCGGCGAGAAAGAAGCGTTAATGAAAATCGAGAGTTTGGCCTTGAGCTTAGAAGGTGATTTAAGCAGCTACAAGGGCAATTTATTGGACTTGCTGGCAATGCAGGTTTTGCCGAAAATAATGTATTCCATAGAGAGAGAGGATTCGGAATACTTTAATGTAAACATAAGCATGTTCAGCCGCTTTATGCGCACATACCCGCACCAGCAAGATATTGAGAAAATGATTTCCATTTTGCAAAAAATAAAAGAAAAAAAACACGCCGCCTCTGATGACACTAAAAACCTCAGTTTGCTTTGCAAAAAAATGAGTGCTTTGCACCACGAAGAATTTGAAAGCTTGCCAGCAATACAAAAAGAATTAGAAGAATTTTAAAATAAAAGGAGAGTTGAAAGTTGAAAGTTGAAAGTTGTGGTATAGATGGATTGTTGATTGTGGAACCGAGCGTGCTTCCCGATTCGCGCGGTTGGTTTTATGAATCTTATAATGCGGAGAAGTTTAAGGCTCTTGGCATAGATACTGTTTTTGTGCAAGATAATCATAGCCGCTCTGTTAAAAATACTTTGCGTGGTTTGCATTACCAAAAAAATCCAGGGCAAGCAAAACTTGTTCGCTGTTCTTACGGCAAAATTTGGGATGTAGCCGTTGATATTCGCAAAGGCAGCCCGACTTACGGCAAGTGGCATGCATTGGAATTGAGCGAGGAGAACAAAAAATTCCTTTACATTCCAATTGGTTTTGCCCACGGCTTTTGCGTGCTAAGCGATTTTGCCGAAGTTCAATATAAATGCAGCTCTGTGTATAACGGTGCAGAAGAAGCAGGCTTTGCCTGGGATTGCCCGAAAATCGGCATTAAGTGGCCAATTAGCGAGCCAATTCTAAGCCCAAGAGATTTGCAGAATCCTACCCTAGCTTAACAATCCTTATCTACCGCTAAGCCGGCCCTATTTAAAAGCTCGCTAGGGAGGCTTTTAATTGGGTTCCCCAAGATGCTTACCAAGCGGAGGCTTTGGCAGTTTGCTAGGGATTTTGGAAGGGTTTCTAGGTTGTTTTCGTCTAAAACGAGTTCTTTAAGATTTTTGAAATTTGAGAATTCTTCTGGAATATCGCTTAGGTCGTTGCCAGAAAGCACGAATTCTTCTAAGCTATTTAAATTTGCGAGAGCAGAAGGGACTTTGCTTAGGCTGTTGCTGTCTAGATAGAGTTCTTTCAGGTTTTCTAAACTCCCGATGGAATCTGGGAGGGATTCGATTAGGTTATCGTGAAGGCTGAGTTTTTTCAGGGACTTTAGATTACATATATTTTTAGGCAAGTTTGATAGCAGGTTATCTGCTGCATTTAGCATTTTCAAGTTTTGCAAATTGCATATTGAATCTGGCAGTTCTGATATGGTGTTGTAGCCAAGATAGAGTTTTTCCAGGTTTTTGAGAGAGCCTAGGTTTTCTGGCAATAATACAAGCCCATTGCCTTTAAGCGACAAGTGGCGCAAGTTGGTTAAATTTGAAATTTCTTCTGGAATAAAGGTTATTCTGTTATCGTCTAAGATAAGTTTTTCCAATGAGTTGAGAGAAAAAAGCTCCTGGGGGATTTCGGAAAGAGCCATTTCGGATAAATCCAACTCCACCGCTTTATTTAAAGCTGCTTCGCTAATTTTTTTGCGGGCGGCTTTGAAGGCTCGCTTTGCCCTGCTAAAATATTCGCTCGCTGCTTCTTCCAGTTGTTTTTCTGTCATGCTTAAACCTTTAAAATATCTGATTCCTTTTCTGCAAGGGCGGCGTCTATTAGGCCAATGTATTTATCGGTGGTTTTTTGAACGCTTTCAACTTCTTTTTTGGATTGATCTTCGGGTAGTTCTTTGTTCTTTTTAATAGCATCGTTTGCTTCTCTGCGCAGATTTCTTATAGCTGTGCGGCCGTCTTCTGCGTGTTTTTTTGCCATTTTCGCAAGCTCTTGCCGCCTTTCAGTGGTTAAAATTGGCATTGCCACCCTAATGCTATCACCTTCTTTTGAAGGGTTTAAACCCAGGTTTGAAGCTAAAATAGCTTTGCATATAGGGTCTATAAGTTGTTTTTCCCATGGGCTAACCAAAATCATTCTCGATTCGGGGCATTTTACGGTTGCAACTTGGGATATAGGCGTTGATGTGCCGTAATAGTCCACTTTTACATCGTTTAAAATTGCCGGCGATGCTTGCCCTGTGCGCAATCTTGCAAATTCGCGGTGAGTGGCTTCCACTGCCTTTTCCATTTTTGCTTCCAATTCTGCTGACATAAAAACCTCCGCTTTAGTATTACCCTAAAATATAACAAAAAAATGAGAAAATTTCAAGCCTTGTTTTAAAAAAAATCAACATTCTTGACAATTCGGTATTTTTTTTCTATATTTGCTACTAATACGGTGAGTGTAGCTCAGTTGGTTAGAGCACTGGATTGTGATTCCAGTGGCCGTGGGTTCAAATCCCATCATTCACCCTTTTTTTTCTATATTCTATAAAATATGGACAACGGTTACTGGATTCTTCTTGTTTTTCTCTTTTTAGGGGCTTTTATTGCTGCCGCCGCTATAGCGACGGGCAAACTTCTCGGTTTTTCCTCGAAAGCCGGCGGTGCTAAGTTCAAAGCCTATGAGTGCGGAATGGAAACATTCGGCAATGCCAGAGTGCAGTTCAAGGTTGGCTATGTTATTTTCGCTCTAATATTCTTGGTGTTCGATGTAGAGGCTCTCTTTCTTTTTCCAATAGCGGTGCACTGGAATAGCATTGTGGACGGCTCGCTTGGCATTCCGCTGTGGGTTGCCATGGTTGATTTGGGCTTTTTCTTTGGGGTTTTGTTGTTTGGCCTGGCATATTCGTGGAAAAAAGGCTGGCTTAAATGGGAATAATCATAACAAAAAACTCCTAGAAAAGTTCAGTTTAACCTAGTGTTTTCTATATTCCTCAATATGTCCAAAGATCGCACATTAGTATCCTTTGATTGGGCGGCAAAAAATTTGTTGCGCCGCAAGGCTAACTATGTGATTTTAGAAGGCTTTCTAACAACATTGCTAGGCAAAAAAATCACAATAAGAAATATTGGAGACAGCGAAGGAAATAAAGCAGCGGAAGACCAAAAATACAACCGTGTTGACATATCCGCAGAAGAACAAGATGGCACCTTGATAATAATAGAGCTTCAATTCACACCTGAAATAG
Organism: Candidatus Fibrimonadaceae bacterium; assembly: GCA_031281155.1. Taxonomy (GTDB): domain Bacteria; phylum Fibrobacterota; class Fibrobacteria; order Fibrobacterales; family Fibrobacteraceae; genus Fibrimonas. The sequence continues at coordinate 32,968 of JAITFT010000018.1, read as the reverse complement.
ACTATTTCCACAGAATGACTTTTGGCTCAAGCAAAGCCATAACCGATCACCTTGAAGAAGGCATGCCATATTCTCAGGTTCGCAAAGTTTATTCCATCAACATAGTTTATTTTGATTTGGGCGTTGGCAAAGACTACATATACCATGGCACCACTAGTTTCAAGGGTTTGCACTACAGAGATGAGTTGGAGTTATCTCCCAGCCAAAAGACTGAGTTTGGTATTCTTGAGGTAAAGGATATTTATCCTGAATACTATTTATTGAAGATAGACCGTTTTAGCAACGATGTTAAAGACAAGATTGATGAATGGATGTTCTTTTTCAAAAACTCTTCAATTAAGCCCGAGTTTGATGCTCCTGGTTTGGCAGAGGCCAATGAGTGTTTGAAATACAACCGTTTAAGCCCCGAAGACCAACGCATTTACGATAAGTATGTTGACATTCGCCGTAGCAATAACAGCACTATTTATACAGCCAAGCTTGAGGGCAGGCTTGAGGGCAAGGCTGAGGGCAGAGCAGAGGGTAAGGCAGAAGGTATTTTGCAAGTTGCAAAGAAGATGAAGGCGGAAGGCGTGGATATTGACGTGATTTCAAAAGTGACTGGCTTGTCGGCGAATGAGCTTTCCTCGGTCTCCTCGGAGTTGACACTATAGACTACTTCAAACACAACTTTATTTTTTCTATATTATCGCCCAATGAAAAATAATCTTACTGAATTAGCAAACGCCCTAAATACGAATTTAGGCTTAGATAAATGCGTTGCCTACCGAGTACTTTCCGAGCGAGGCCGCAGAATATACTTCCCGCACAAAGGCATTTTAGGCCAAAGCGCCGAAGCCAGGAGTGCAGAGATCAACGCCACAATAGGAACAGCTTTCGAAGAAGACGGAACGCCGCTTGCGTTGCCTATCATTAAAAAAGCCCTTGCCTTGCCGGAAAAAACGGCTCAAACCGCTTTTTTATATCAGCCTAGCTTCGGCAAAGCACAGTTGCGTAAAAAATGGGGCGAAAAACTGCTGGAAAAGAATAAAAACCTGGCTGGAATTAAGTTTAGCGAGCCTGTGGTAACGGCAGCTCTCACGCACGCCCTCTCAATTTCTGCAAGCATGTTCGTAAACCCAGGCGACACAATAATCATGCCCGATTTATACTGGGATAATTACGACCTGATTTTCTACGAAAGCCATGGGGCAAGCATTAAAACATACAATACATTCGTTAACGGAAATTTCGACACAGCTGCGCTAGCCAAAACTCTTGAAGGCCCCGGCAAAAAAATAGTGCTTTTGAATTTTCCAAACAACCCAACCGGCTACACAGTAACTAACAACGAAGCAAAAGAAATTTTCGAAGCACTAAAAAACTGTGCTGAAAAAGGAAACGATGTAGTTGTTCTTTTAGACGATGCCTACTTTGGCCTGGTTTACGAAAAGGGCATATACGAAGACTCTCTGTTTAGCCTTTTGGCGAATGCGCACGAAAACCTGCTCGCTGTGAAAATGGACGGCCCAACAAAAGAAGACTACGTTTGGGGCTTTAGAGTTGGCTTTATCACCTTTGCATTCAAGGGCGCAGCCGACATTCAGCTCAAGGCTCTAGAAGACAAAGCAGCCGGCACCGTGCGAGCCACCATATCCAATGCGTCAAGCCCATCGCAAGAAATCTTGTTCAATGCATATAGCAGCGAGAGCTATGAAAGCGAGAAGCGAGTAAAATACAACACTCTAAAAGCTCGCTACGAAAAAATAAAGCAAGTTTTAGCAGATCGCCCAGAATACGCAGAATCCTTTACCGCCATGCCTTTCAATAGCGGCTACTTTATGTGCGTTAAAATAAACGGCGCAGAATTGGAAGCAGTGCGGCAAGAATGCTTGAAAAACGGTCTTGGCGTTATATCTATTTCCGGCCTTATCAGAATAGCATTCTCTTCTGTTCCGCTAAATAAAATAGAGGAACTTTTTGAGAGATTGCATAAAGCTGTTAAAGCTGTGAAATAAAGCACCATGAAAATAAAAATCTGTGGTTTAAAAAATTCTGCTGACATTGACTACGTAAACGAAGCAATGCCAGATTATATTGGCTTTGTGTTTGCGGAAAGCAAGCGGCGCGTAAGCGCTGAGGTTGCCGCGGAATATAAAAAAAAACTGAATCCGAAAATAATTGCTGTTGGTGTTTTTGTAAATGCGGCATACACTTTTATAGAGGAGCTGTATAACAAGGGTGTAATAAACATAGCGCAACTGCACGGAACCGAAACGGAATATTATATAGAGATACTTAAAAAAACTTGCGATATTCCCGTGATAAAAGCGATTAATGCTGGGAACCCTTACCCCGCTAATGCCGACTACTTGCTTTTCGATAGCGGCAAAGGCGGCACAGGCAAAAGCTTCGACTGGAGCTTAATCCCTGAATGCAGCAAAAACATTTTCCTGGCAGGAGGAATAAACCTTGGCAACATTAAAGAAGCCAAAAAGCTAAATCCTTACTGCATAGATTTAAGCAGCGGCGCAGAAGACGAAAGCGGCAATAAAAACAGAGAAAAAATAATTGAAATTACGCAAATTATAAGGAGGGAAATATGAAAAACGGAAGGTTCGGCGAGTACGGCGGGCAATACATACCCGAAACGCTTATGAACGAAGTAACGGCTCTGGAAAAGGCCTATGAGCATTACAAAAACGATCTGCAATTTATAGCAGAACTCGATACCTTGTACAGAAACTATGCAGGCAGACCTTCTTTGCTTTACTTTGCCGAGAAAATGACACAAGATTTGGGCGGTGCAAAAATTTACCTTAAACGCGAAGATCTTAACCACACAGGTTCGCATAAAATAAACAATGTGCTTGGGCAGGCGCTCTTGGCAAAAAAAATGGGAAAAACCCGTGTTATTGCAGAAACAGGCGCAGGGCAGCATGGCGTTGCAATAGCCACTGCCGCCGCCCTGCTTGGGCTTGAATGTGAAATTTTCATGGGCGAAGAAGATACCGAACGGCAATCCCTCAATGTTTACAGAATGGAATTGCTGGGTGCAAAAGTACACACAGTTACAAGCGGCACAAAAACGCTTAAAGATGCTGTCAACGAAACCATGCGCGAATGGACAAGGCGCGTTAGCGACACGCACTACGTTCTAGGCTCGGTAATGGGGCCGCATCCTTTTCCTATCATAGTGAGGGATTTGCAAAGCGTTATAAGCAAAGAGGCAAGGGAGCAAATTCTGCAATGCGAAAATAAATTGCCTGCCGCAGTAATAGCCTGCGTAGGCGGCGGCAGCAATGCAATGGGAATGTTCTACCATTTTATTGAAGACAGAGATGTGAAACTTATAGGCTGCGAAGCGGCTGGCAAAGGAATATACACGCCACACCATGCAGCAACAATTGCAAAAGGCAAGAAAGGCGTATTCCATGGAATGAAATCGTATTTTTGCCAAGACGAAAACGGGCAAATTGCACCTGTGCATTCAATTTCAGCAGGCTTGGATTACCCCGGCATTGGCCCCGAACACGCTTATCTTCACAAAACAAGGCGCGCAAAATATGTCCCTGTTACCGATGAAGAAGCGGTTTCGGCATTTGAGTATCTGGCAAAAACAGAAGGAATTATCTGCGCCATTGAATCTGCGCATGCCATTGCTTATGTGCAAAAAGCGGCAAGGGATTTTGACAAAGACGAAAGCATTATCGTATGCCTCTCTGGAAGAGGCGATAAAGATGTTGCGGCGATAGCAAAGTACAGGGGGGTAATAATTCATGAACAGAATTGAAAGTGCTTTTAAAAATGGCAAAGCTTTTATAGCTTTCTTAACAGGTGGCGACCCAAGCCTTGAAAAAACCGAGGAATTTATTTTTGAACTTGAGCGCGCAGGCGCAAGTTTAATTGAATTAGGCATTCCTTTTTCCGACCCAATAGCCGAAGGCGAGGTTATTCAAGCGGCCAGTGTTCGTGCTTTAAACGCCGGCACTACTGTGCATGGTATATTTGAGTTAGTGAAGCGCGTTAGGAAAAAGAGCAAAATTCCTTTGGCATTTCTCACTTATCTAAACCCAGTTTATTATTATGGCTACGATAAATTTTTCGCAAAATGCGCAGAAGTAGGCGTTGATGGCATAATAATCCCCGATTTGCCTTTTGAAGAGCAGGGCGAGCTCAAAGCCGAAGCGGAAAAATACGGCATAACCCTTATTTCGCTTATCGCTCCCACCTCAAGCGAACGTGTAGAAAGGATCGCAAAAGAAAGCAAGGGTTTTCTTTACATTGTATCTTCCATGGGCGTTACCGGAGTGCGTAGCGAAATAACCACAGATATAGAAGCAATCGTTAAATCAATCCGAGCCGTTAGCAAAACGCCTGCTGCCGTGGGCTTTGGCATAAGCACGCCAGAGCAGGCAGCCCACTTTGCGGAAATCGCAGACGGGGTTATAGTTGGTAGCGCAATCGTTAGGATTATTGAGAAATACGGCAAAGATGCCGGGAAAGAAGTTTACGAGTATGTAAGAGCGATGGTGTCGGGGCTTTGAAAGCGCCTCACTTCGCCGCAAGCCAATTCTCCCCTATTCCAACGTTAGCAACTATCGGAACGCTAAGCTGCATAGCGTTTTCCATTTCGCTTTTAATAATTTGCGAAAACTCTGCCGCGTTTTCTTCGGGGCATTCAAAGACCAATTCATCGTGAACCTGCAAAAGCATTTTCAGCGGCAGCTTTTCGCTTTTTATTTTGCTATGCAAACGAAGCATTGCTTCTACAATTAAATCTGCGGCACTGCCTTGAATTGGGGTGTTCATTGCCATGCGCTCCGCCATAGACCGCTCCTGATGCTCGCTCGCTTTCAGCTCTGGCAAATAACGCCGCCGCTTCGCTATTGTTTCCACAAAACCCTGCTCTCTCGCAGTATTAATAAGTTCTTCAAAATATTCCTTCACTTTGCTGTACAAACTGAAATACCCGCTTATAAAATCCGTTGCCTTGGCACGGGCTATTCGCAAATCTCTGGCAAGCCTGAACGAACTCATTCCGTAAATCACGCCAAAATTAACAATTTTTGCGGCCGCCCTCATATCTTTGCTAATTTCATCTGTTCCAAAAATTTTCGCCGCCGTTATGCAATGAATGTCAAGCCCCTGCTGAAATGCCCTCAAAAGTTCTGGGTCGCCGCTTAAATGAGCCAGCATTCTTAATTCTATTTGAGAGTAATCAACAGAAAGGATTTTCCAATGCTTTTGGCTTGGCACAAAAACCGCTCTGATTCTCCTGCCCTCCTCGCTCCTAACGGGAATGTTCTGCAAATTTGGGTTCACGCTGGAAAGCCTGCCCGTTGCCGTTCCCCAAGGCAAGAATGTAGTGTGGATGCGGTTTGTTTTTGGCGATACCAACTTTGGCAAAGCTTCCGTATATCCGTTTTGGAGTTTTTGCAATTCGCGCCAACTCAAAATTGGCTGTAAAATTGGATGCGGCTCCGGGCTTTCAAGCAGCATTTCCAAAGTCTCGGCATCGGTGCTTGGGCCGTTCGCTTTCTTTTTAACTATGGGAAGCTTCAATTTATCGTAAAGAATATGCGAAAGTTGTTTTGGCGAAGTCAGTTTAAAGCGGGATTCCGCTATTCTAAAAACTTCCTCTTCCAGTTCTAAAATTCTTTTTTGCAATTCTGAATCAAGGATATTAAGCGCAGTATTATCTATTGAAATGCCGGTGCATTCCATTTCATAAAGGCATTTCGTAAGCCGCATGCTTTTGCTTTCATAAAACTCAAATAGATTTTTTCTTTCTAATTCCTCTTTAACGTTTTGCCATTTAGCAAAAAGAGCGGCTGCGTTTTTCAATGTGTTCGGATAATGCGTACTTGGCCTTAAAAGCCATTGGGCAAGCAAAAAGTCCCAAAAATTTTTCGGTAGCGGGAAATCCAAAACATGAAAGGTTGCTTTTGCATTGTAAAAAACAAAGTCTAAATTCTCATTTTCAAAAAGTTCTTTCAGCCATTCTTTATAAAGCGTTGCGTCTTGCGATAGCTCGTAAAACCTCTTTTCATTTTTGCTAATGGAAACCGCGCCGTTTTCAGAAATTAACAAAGCCAAAGTTTTTGCGTGCTTCAAATCTTCTTCCATTTTCTGCAAAGCTTCCACGCAATCAACTAGAACTCTTTCCTCTTCTTTTGGCGGCGGCAAGAACGAAAACAAAGACGGTTCTTCTGCGTTTGGCAGCAAAGTAATGAGGCTTGGGACTTCGTATTCGGTAAAAAAATCATATAATTCTCTTCTGTTTAAGCCCTCGTAGCGCAAATTTTCCAAGCGGTAGCCGAAATCATAATCGCTTCGCAGAGCCACCAGTTTTTTGCTTAAAAAAGCGTTTTCTCTGTTTGTTTCCAAAGCTTCTCGTTTTGTCTTGGGCAGTTCTGCCAGGTGTTCGTATATGTTTTCTAAAGTGCCGTATTTCTTCAAAAGTTCTGTTGCGCCTTTTTGGCCTATTTTCGCAACGCCGGGTATATTGTCGGAAGAGTCGCCTACAATGGCGAGATAATCTTTCATCTGCTCAGGGTAAACGCCGAATTTCTCCTTAACTTGCTCTATTCCAAAATCTATTCCTTTTGCTCCTCTTTCAATTTGGTAAAGGTGGATTTTTTCGTTTACAAGCTGCGCCATGTCTTTGTCTTTGGTTACTAAATATACGGAGCAATTTTTTTCTACGGCGTGCATTGCGATGGCTGCCATAACATCGTCGGCTTCAAAGCCTTCATGTTCCAAAACGGGGATTCCGCTTTTTTTCAGCGATTCGTTTAAGTATGGCATTTGCTCTACCATTTCGGCTGGCATAGGCTTTCGGTTTGCTTTGTATTCTGGGTAGATTTCATGCCTGAACGTTTGCTTTGACACGTCTCGCACAATTGCAAAATAATCTGGCTTATGCGCTTTAATTATCCGCAAAATAGCTCCCCAATAACCATGCAAAAGCGAAACCAGCTGCCCCTTGCTATTCCTAAGCGGGTTTCTCGTATATGCATAATACATGCGAAACGCAAGAGCGAAAGAGTCTATAAGGAAGAGTCTGGACATTAGGGAAATTTAGAAAAAAACTCAAGCAAGTTTGAATGTTTTATCCCGTTCTTTGAATTTCCGGTAAATTCATCCATAGATACAACCGTTTTTGGATAATTATCTTTAATCTTTTCCAAATTGCCGAACTCACGCTCAATGGTTTTGCTATCGTGCAATAAATAGCAAACTTGCACATACATCTTTTCGCCTTTTTTTCTTGCGATAAAATCTATTTCCCTATCGCCATCGGTACCAACTGTAACTTCATAGCCGCAATGCAGCAAATGATTGTAAACAACGTTCTCCATTATTTTGCCTATATCCGTTTGCTTGTACCCAAATATGGCGTTTCTTAAGCCAATATCTTCGAAGTAAAATTTTTCGCCAATTTCAAACACTCTTTTGCCGACAATGGACTCTCGTTTAACCTTGTGTATAAAAAAAGCGCTAACCAAATGGTTAAGGTAATTTATAACCTGCGAAGCCGCTATATTGACTTTTTGAGATTTTAGATAATCGCTTATTCTTTTTGCAGAAAATAATTGCCCTGTGTTGTCTGCTAAAAATAAAACCAAATTCTCTAAAAATGCAGTATTGCGAATATCATTTTTTGCAATCACGTCTTTATATATAACTGTGTTATAAACTCCTTTCAAATACTGAAAAACAACTTCCTCTTCAAGCTCTAGGTGCTTTAAATAAGGCATGCCCCCGTATTTTAGATATTTCATAAGGGAATTTTTATCGCTTTGCAATTTGTGAAATTCACAAAATTCCAAAAACGACAAGCTATGCACGGGAATTTCTATATACCTCCCGCTTAAAAATGTTGAAAGTTCGCCAGACAAAAAATTTGCATTGCTGCCGGTGCAGTATAAATCGTAAATGAAATTTTTAAGCAAGCTGCGCATTGCTTTTTCAAATTCTTTTATTTCCTGAATTTCATCTATAAAAACATAATTTTTAACTTTTTTCGCCGTTTTGTCTTTTACGTATTTATGCAAATCCTCAGCGGTTTTTATGCTGTCGAAGAATAAGTCTTCTTTGTCAATATAAATTATATTTGCGTTTTTGTCGAGGCGCTTTATATGTTTTATAGTTTGTTTTAAAACATAGCTTTTGCCCACCCGCCTTTGCCCGGTAAGAACCTTTATTATTTGCTTTCCAATAAAAGGTTTTATTTTATCGGAATAGCATTTTCTGAATATAACCTCATTCTCCATTATTTTGCCTATACGCTAAACTTTTAGATAAATATAGAAAAGTTTAGCACGTGTACTAAACTTTTGCTCATGAGCTTGTAGAGGTAGCTAAAAAGACTTTAGGCATTCTAACCCTGCGACCCATTGCTGTATTTTCCATATCGGAATGAGTAAACACAACATTATTCACTGTTGAAAAGTAATGTTTCATAATGCATAATGTAGAAAACTTCACATACTCTTCACGCATCGAACAGAGCGTAAATTTGTTTTAAAAATCACATACTCTTCATAGTGGCTTAACTAAATCTACATTTTTTCAAGGCCGGGTCAGTTGAATACAAAATCGATTGGGTGAGGGCGTATTAGGGTGGAATTTTCTATCTTACAAAAAATGAAACCAAAACAGCTAAAAAAAATACTAAAACTGCTTGAGTTTTGGGCAAACTCACTGCCTTTGAATGAACGCTTGCAGCATAGCATTGACCAAGCTTTTATGATTGACTTTAACTACAATTCAAACCATATCGAAGGCAACACCCTAACTTATGGGCAAACAAAGTTGCTGCTGCTTTTTGGGAAAGTGGAAGGCAAAGGGTTAATGCGTGATTTTGAGGAAATGAAAGCCCACAACGTAGGCTTGGAAATGATGAAAAAAGAAGCTTTAGACAAAAAACGCCCGCTATCTGAAATTTTTATTCGAGAACTCAACCGCACAATACTTGTAAGCGATTTTTATAAAACCAGCTCAGATGGTGAATATAGGTACAAAATACATACTGGGGTATATAAAACCCGCCCTAATTCCGTGATTACGCCGTCTGGCCAAATATTCAACTATGCCTCTCCGGAAGAAACTCCATCTATGATGGGCGACCTTGTAAAATGGTATAACAAAGCCGAAAAAAGCAAAAAATACAATGTTATAGAGCTCGCCACGCTATTTCATTACCGCTATATCCGCATACATCCTTTTGAAGACGGCAACGGCAGAATTGCCAGATTGCTTGTCAACTACATATTGCTTAGGCACGGCTACCCAATGATAATTATACAAACAACCGACCGCAAAAACTACCTGAATACCCTAAGCGAATGCGACAAAATAACAGGAGAAGAGCCATACAAAGGAGCTAACGCCACAATAGAGCAAATTATGCCTTTTGTAAATTACATAGCTGACTATGTTGAGAAAAAGCTTGAATTTGTAGAATTAATTATTACTGGAAAATCTCGTGAAATGAAAGAAACAAGCAAAAAACAGCAAAATGTCAGTGTAAATGTCAGGGTAAACGATGTTAAAAAAGTCAGTGTAAAAGATAATATTGTAGATATTATCAAGCAAAAAGAAAATATTAGCGTTTCAGAAATAGCAAAGCTTTTAGGTGTTGAGGAAAGAACTATTTACAGAAATCTTGAAAAACTAAAAGCCGATGGTATTATTAAACGAATAGGCGCAGATAAAAACGGCTATTGGAAACTTTTATAGCTATCCAGCAACGGCTCACAAAAAACTTGACAAAACCAAAAAAAAAAGCTATATTTACTATGTTAGAACACATGAAAACGATTTTTGTAGTGGATGATAACGCCACGAATTTGGCAACGGCAAAGCATGCTTTGGTCGAAGGCGGCTATAGAGTTTTAACGCTGCCTTCCGCTGAAAGAATGTTTTCCTTATTTGTTAAAATAAGGCCCGATTTAATCCTGCTAGACATTAAAATGCCCGATATGGACGGCTTCGCCGCCATTAAAAAACTAAAAGCAAATGAAGGCACTGCCGGCATTCCCGTTATGTTTTTAACCGCCTCCACCGATGTAGAAACAGAGGTCAAAGGCCTAAAGCTGGGCGCGGTCGATTTTGTGGTAAAACCATTCTCGCCGCCAGTGCTGCTCAACCGCATTGCCAACCACCTGCTTATCGACGAAATAATCAAAAAACGCACAGAGCAAATTGAGCAACGCAAAAAGCAAATTATAGAACTGCAAAACGGCATTGTTTTCACCTTGGCGAATATAGTGGAAAACCGCGATAAAATAACAGGCGGGCATATTGACCGAACATCAAAATTCATAAGAATTTTAATGGAAGCAATGATGGCAAAAGGCCTGTACCTAGAAGAAATGATCGAATGGGACCTAGACATGGTAGTAGCCTCCGCCCTTTTGCACGATGTAGGAAAAATTGCCGTATCAGACTTAATTCTGAACAAGCCCGATAAACTAACCGCCGATGAATTCGGGAAAATGCGCTGCCACACCACAGAAGGCGAAACTATTATTGACCAAATGATAGACCAAACAGGCAATGCGCAATTTTTGCAACACGCCAAACTCTTTGCTGGTTCCCATCATGAACGCTGGAACGGCGAAGGCTACCCGCGAGGACTCAAAGGCGAAGAAATACCACTGCAAGGGCGAATAATGATTATCGCCGATGTTTACGATGCACTCACATCTGAACGGCCATATAAACCAGCTTTTTCCCGCGAAGAAACTGAAGCGATTATTTTAAAAGATTCCGGAACATACTTTGACCCAAATATCATTAAAATATTCAACGAGGTTAAAGATAAATTTGCAGAAGTAGCAGAAGTATGAAAAGATTATCAAAAACAAAAGATTTCCTCGATATGGTCGCAGGAAATTCCATAAAACGCAGGTTTTGGGCCTTTTCAGTTACATTGTTCTTATCGATTTCCATTCTTGGCAGTACCACTTTCATCATTTCAATGCAGGGCATTACCCACTCAAACAGAGTGAACGAGTTGCAACAAATACTGGAAATTGAACGCATTAAACTAGAAGCGTTAATGAAAAGCGAAATTGCAATCGCTCTTAAAATGGCAAATTCTCCGCTAATACAAAGATATTTTGCCGACCCTTCAAACTTCAGTTTAAAACGGCTTGCCATTGAGGAAATTGCCGAATACCGGCAGACTTTCGCAAGCAAGTCGATTTTTTGGGTTAACGACATAGATAAAAAGTTTCATTTCAATGAAAGCAACTATACAGTCGATTTGAATAACCCCGAAAATTACTGGTATAACATGACCTTGCACGAAACAGAAAAATACAACTTCAATATTAATTATAATCCAATCCTTCAAAGAAACAATCTTTGGCTTAATGCTCCGGTTTTTGGCCGCCAGGGCAGGCCTGTTGGCATGGTAGGAACAGGCATAGAGCTGTCTGCCTTTACCGATACAATATATAAGAATTACACCGGCAACGCAGAATTATATTTCTTCAATCGCGAAGGGGAAATTACCGGCGCAAGAGATGTGAGTCTTGCGGCAAACAGAACGCACATCAGCAAGCATCTAGGTGATATTGGCACAGAAATATTGAACAAAGCTGAAAATCTTTTGAGCGGTCAAATGCAGAGTTTCACCACCGAAAACAAAGAAATTTCCGTGAGCACAGCACCGATCCTCGGTTGGTATGTTGCTGTAATTCAGCCTCCCATGAGCATGCAGGAATATTTGAAAAACGATGTAGCCATAATCTTTTTGGTTATGCTTGGAGTTATAGCATTTACTTTCATAATTTTCAACGTATCCATAAACGGCTTGGTGCGGCCGCTCACAAAAAGCCAGCAAGCAGCTAGAGAAGCCCAACTCAGAGCAGAGCAGGCAAATACTGCAAAGTCTAAATTTCTCGCTACCATGAGCCACGAAATCCGCACGCCCATGAATGCCATTATAGGCATAACAGAAATAGAGCTGAACAACGAAGAACATTCCGGAGAAACGCAAGATTCCCTCCACAAAATTTACAACTCCAGTTTCACGCTGCTTGGAATAATCAACGATATTCTAGACCTCTCAAAAATTGAAAGCGGCAAGCTGGAAATTCATCCGGTGGAATACAGCATTGCAGATATAGTCAACGATACTGTTCAACTGAACCAACTGCGCATAGGCGACAAACCCATTGATTTTGTGCTTCGTGTTTCAGAAGACTTGCCGGCAAATTTAATTGGCGATGAATTGCGCATAAAGCAAATTCTAAATAACTTGCTCTCCAATGCTTTTAAATACACCAACAAAGGCAAAGTTACATTGGAATTCAAAGCGCAGCGAGAAAACGCAGAAACGGTCTGCATAATTATCACCGTGCGAGATACCGGGCAAGGCATGAGCGCCGAGCAGGTGTCTAAGCTTTTCACCGAATATACCCGCTTTAATGTTGAATCCAACCGTGCAATAGAAGGTACCGGTCTTGGCCTTAGCATTACCAAAAGGTTGGTGGAACTTATGCAAGGAAGCATTGCTGTGGAAAGCGTGCTTGGCATAGGCTCGGTTTTTACCGTGAAATTCTTGCAGCAGGCAACAAATCACAAGACTATTGGAAAGGAACTTGCCGAAAATCTGCAAAACTTCCGCTTCTCCTGCGAAAATCAAGCAAGAAGGGCGCAGATTGTGCGTGAATACATGCCCTATGGCAGCGTGCTAATAGTAGATGATGCAGAAACCAATCTGTTTGTGGCAAAGGGCTTGCTAATGCCTTATGGCCTTAAAATTGAAACCGCAGGCAGCGGCTTTGAGACTCTCGATAAAATCAAGGCTGGCAACAAATACAGCATTATATTTATGGATCACATGATGCCAAAAATGGATGGCATTGAAACGGTAAAGCTAATTAGAGAAGCGGGCTATAAGCACCCCATTGTTGCCTTAACAGCCAACGCTGTGGCAGGCCAAGCGGAAATTTTTGCCAATAACGGTTTTGATGGCTTTATCTCCAAGCCCATTGATATTCGGTTATTGAACGCTACACTCAATAAAATGATTCGCGACAAGCAAAGCCCGGAGGTCATAGAAGCAGCACGGCAGCAAAAAGCTGCTGCCCCTGCCTCGCTGCCTAAAAATGCTCCGTCAAATGCCGACTTGCTTGCCTTTTTCGCACAAGATACCAAAAAGAGCTTGCCTATTTTCGAAAATACTCTTCAAAACATTGCAAATGCCACCGATGAAGACCTGCGCCTGTTTGCTATTAATATCCACGCCATGAAAAGCGCGCTTGCAAATATAGGCGAAAAAGAAGCCTCTGAGCAAGCGGCCTTATTGGAAAAGGCCGGAAAGGAGCAAAACAAAAATATAATTCAAACTGAAACGCAAAATTTTGTAAATTCACTAAAAGCAATCGTTGAGAAAATCGAGGCAAAAGCAGCTCCAAACGCAAAAGCAGACGAAAACCCTGTCTATTTGCGCGAGCAGTTGCAAGTAATCGGCATAGCCTGCACAGCTTACGATGAGCAGAGTGCTGGCGTTGCGCTTGCGAATTTGCAGAAAATGCAATGGACAAAAGAAACCAAAGCTATTCTGGAGCAAATTGCCGAGTCTCTTTTGTTCAGCGATTTTGAAAAAGCACGAGAAATATCGGAGAGTTTTTCACAAAGGAGATGACATGCACAGCACCGAAGAATACGAAGCCCTGCGGAAAGAGTTGGAAAACGAGCGCAGAGAAAAAGACAAGTTAACGCGCGAGATTAGCTATGAAATCCGCGCGTCCGTAAACGCCATTACAGGCATAACGGAAACTGAAATGGATAAAGAAGGGCATCCTAAGGAAACACTGGATTCCTTCCGCAGAATTTACAGTTTTGGCTATTCGCTGCTCAACACCATCAACGATGTTTTGGATCTTTCCAAAATAGAAAGAGGCGAGCTGGAAATAACCCCTGTAAAATACGATATCGCAAGCCTTATTAACGATACCATTCAATTGAACCTAATGCGCTTGGGGAACAAATCAATTAAGTTTGCGTTGCTCGCTTCGGAAGATTTGCCTGCATACATGATTGGCGACGATTTGCGCATAAAGCAGATTTTAAATAATTTACTTTCCAATGCTTTTAAATACACCGATAAAGGAAGCGTAAGCCTAGAATTCAAGTCGAAGCTAGATGGAGAAAAAGTTCACTTAATCATTACTGTGCGCGACACAGGGCAAGGCATGAATGCTGAGCAAGTATCCCTGGCAGAAGAAGGCACAACCCTTGGTCTTAGCATTGTCAAAAAATTCACAGAGCTTATGCAAGGAAGCATCACAGTGGAAAGCGAATTGGGCAAAGGCTCGGCTTTTACCGTGGAAATTTTGCAGCAAGCGGTGGAATGTCCGGCAATTGGAAAGGAACTCGCAGAAAATTTGCAGAACTTCAATTTCTTCGGCGAAAAACAAATGAAAAAAACGCAGATTGTGCGTGAATATATGCCTTATGGCAGCGTGTTGGTGGTGGACGATATAGAAAGCAATCTCTTTATGGCAAAAAGCCTGCTTAAACCTTATGGCTTAAAAATTGAAACTGCAGGCAGCGGCTTCGAAGCCATTGGCAAAGTAAGAAGAGGCGCAAGTTACGACATTATATTTATGGATCACATGATGCCAAAAATGGATGGCATTGAAACCGTAAAGAGATTGTTGGAGGCAGGGTACAATAAACCCATTGTTGCCTTAACAGCAAATGCCATTGCCGGCCAGGAAGAAATTTATATCAAAAATGGCTTTGTCGGTTTAATTCCAAAGCCTGTTGATATTCGGCGTTTGAATAACGTTCTGAACAAATTTATTCGCGATAAGCAAGAAGCCGAAGTGCTTGAGGCTGCACGGCGGCAGAAAGTCGTAGTGATGGAGCCTGCTTTTGAAAGTGCTTCGCAAAAAGCTGCTTTGCTTGCCATTTTCTCAAATGACGCAAAGAAAACGTTGCCTATTATAGAAGCTGTTTTCAAAAATTTAATTGACGCAACAGACGAAGACTTGCGTTTATTTACCGTGAATGTCCACGCTATGAAAAGTGCTTTGGCAAATGTAGGCGAAGAAGAGGCATCTAAGCTGGCGGCTTCATTGGAGAGGGCAGCACGTGCGCAAGACAGAATCACAATACGAACCGAAACGCAAGACTTTATTAATTCGCTGGAAACAATCATTGCGAAAATCGATTCGCAAGCCGCTCCAAATGCAAGCATAGACGCAGATCTCCCCTATTTACGCAAGCAAATGCAAATTATAAGCAAAGCCTGCATAGAATACGACGAGCTAACTGCGGGTGCCTCGCTTACAAGCTTGCAGAATATGCCGTGGACAAAAGAAACCAAAGCAACGATTGACAAAATATCCGAAGCTCTTTTGTTCAGTGATTTTGAAAAGGCGCAAAAAATAGCAGAGAGCCTTGCATGAGAGCAACTGAAAAAAATGTTGTTTGGAAACTGAGAGAACCTCTAACCCGCAAGAAAAAAAAGTTAAGCATAAGCGTGCTTATGTACATAGCCATTCTAATCCTGTTGGTATTTACTGGAATAAGTTTTTATTTGCATGGGTTTAATTTTTATTTCATCTTTATTTTATGCGCTTCATTTTTTTTGCTTTTCCAGGCCTACAGAGTGTCTCAGAAAGAAGACAATGCCGATCGCGCATTTATGGTATTTTCCGCATTATTGCGGAACACGCCAAACTATATGGCAATCACAAATTCACGTCGCCAGGTTCGCTATCTTTCCTATGCTATGGCAAAATTTTTACAATGCGACAGAGAGCTCGCAATAGGCCAGCCGCTTGTTGATTTAGTGACTAACAAAAATCTTAAAAAAATGTTTAGCGATATTTTAGATTCCGATGATTTTTTTGAAGCGATAGTGCCGCTCAATATGGAAGACAGAGAACGTTATTTCAAAGTTATATCCGATAAACTCCCCAACGAAATAGGCGGGCAATTTATAGATATTTCCGATATCACAGCTACGGTAAAAAGCCAAAAAGCCGCCGAAGAAGCCCAGCTTGCAGCGGTGAGCGCCAATGCCGCAAAATCCAAATTTCTCGCCACCATGAGCCACGAAATACGCACGCCCATGAACGCTATCATAGGCATAACCGAAATAGAACTGAACAAAGAAGAGCATTTAAAAGAAATACGAGACTCCTTCCGCAGAATTTACAATTCCGGTTATACGTTGCTTGGAATTATCAACGATATTCTAGACCTTTCAAAAATTGAAAGCGGCAAACTGGAAATCAACCCCATAAAATACGATATTGCAAGCCTTATCAACGATACTGTTCAACTTAATATAATGCGTTTAGGAAGCAAGCAAATTGAATTGGAACTACGTATTTCCGAAGACTTGCCTGCATATTTAATTGGCGATGACTTGCGTGTAAAACAGGTTCTGAACAACTTGCTCTCCAATGCTTTTAAATATACCAACAAAGGCAAAGTCACATTGGAATTTAAAGCCGAAGCAATATCAAATGCAGAAATTCACTTGATTATTATCGTGAGCGATACAGGGCAAGGCATGAGCTCCGAGCAGGTGGCAAAACTTTTTGAAGAATATTCCCGCTTTAATATGGAAGCCAACCGCACAACAGAAGGCACCGGTCTTGGCCTTAGCATTACCAAAAAGCTGATTGAGCTTATGCAAGGCAGCATTGCGGTTGAAAGCGAGCTTGGTAAAGGCTCGGTTTTTACTGTGCGGCTTTCGCAGCAAGCGGTGGAGTGTGCGGCAATTGGAAAAGAGCTTGCCGAAAACCTGCAAAATTTCAGTTTCGCCGGCGAAAGCCAGGCGAAAAAAACACGAATTACGCGCGAATACATGCCTTATGGCAAGGTGCTTGTAGTTGACGATATAGAAACCAATTTATTTGTGGCAAAAGGTTTGCTTCAGCCTTATGGTTTGAAAATTGAAACAGCAAACAGCGGCTTTGAAGCAATTGATAAAATCAGAAGCGGCAATATTTACGACATTGTATTTATGGATCACATGATGCCTCAAATGGATGGCATTGAGGCTGTTAAGCGAATTAGGGCAATGGGCTATGCGCATTCCATTGTTGCATTAACGGCCAATGCAGTAGCAGGCCAAGCGGAAATTTTTGCTGAAAACGGTTTTGATGCTTTTGTTTCCAAGCCCATTGATATTCGGCAATTGAACACCGTGCTGAACAAAATGATTCGCGATAAGCAGAGCCCCGAAACCATAGAAGCCGCACAGCGGCAAAAAGCGACATCTGATATTTCCAAAAACACCTTAACAAACGCCGCTTTGCTTGCCGTGTTTGCCCAAGACACAAAAAAGGTATTGCCTGTTCTAGAAGGAATTTTCAAAAACATTGATAACACGGCCAGCGAAGAGCTGCGCTTATTTGCCATCAACGCTCACGCCATGAAAAGTGCTTTGGCAAATATAGGCGAAAAGGAGGCATCGGAGCAGGCTGCTTTATTGGAAAAAGCCGGCAAGGAGCAAGATAAAAACGCAATTCAGGCTAAAACTCAAAATTTTATAGATTCGCTAAGGGCAATTGTTGAAAAAATCGAGGCAAATGCTCCTCCAAGCGCCAGCGAAGACGAAGACCCAGCTTATTTAAAAGAGCAACTGCAAATTATCAGCAAAGCTTGCATAGACTACGATGAGCAAACAGCAAATATTGCGCTTGAGAATTTGCAAAAAATGCAATGGACAAAAGAAACCAAGGCCATTTTGGATCAAATCAGTCAAGCTCTTTTGTTCAGTGACTTTGAAGCTGCCGCACAGAAAGCGCAGAAGGCTGCCCAGCAATGAATGCATGCGAATTCGCTATGAAAGCGGGAGGTTACAAATCTCCTGTCCTCCTAAATTCTTCTATGGCCATGCCTTCGTTTTCTAGGGTCAGTATTTTATCTACAGACCCAGCGGCATTCCAAAGACTGTAACGCACAGGAGTTTGCCATTCGTTTCTGGCTCTTATGTGTATAAGGTTGTCTCCGCTTATGTCATCTATTGCAGAGTAACCTTCTAATCTAACATTTCGTGTTATGTTTTCAAAATGGGCAATGCTGCCTGTTAGAGTTATGGCGTTGAACTCAATTACCATTTTGGCGTAAAGGCAAAGGGTATCTCCAAACTGGCAGGGGCCGCCTCCTGGCCTTTCCCTCGTTGTTTCCCACACGCCACGCAATTCCCAATGAAAGCGGCGGCTTTCCGTACCGTCGTCATCGTGCGTTCCACAAGAATAGAGCAGCAGGAAGCTTAAAATAGCAGCTATTTTTTTCATAATCTCTCCATTAAGAAATTTTCAACGTCTTGCAAATTAACAATATCTTGCTTCATTGAATCGCGTTCGCGAATGGTTACCAAGCCGCGTTTGTCTTCGCCGTCTTTGCCTATTGTGCCAAAATCTATGGTAATGCAATAGGGCGTTCCGATTTCGTCTTGGCGGCGGTAGCGTTTGCCAATGCTTTGAGTTTCATCGTATTCAACGGGCCATTTTTTGAGGAGCTTTTTGTAAAGCTCTTTTGCAACAGCTATGAGTTCTTCGTCTTTTGAGAGCGGGAGCACTGCGGCTTTAACGGGCGCAAGGCTTGGGTGAAAGCGGAACACGTTGCGGTCTTCGCCAGTTTCGGTTTTTTCTACTTCGTAGGCATCGCAGAGCGCAACCAGCAAAAGCCTGTCTATGCCGAGCGAAGGTTCTACCACAAAGGGAATGTATTTTTCGTTGGCGATTTTATCGTGATAGCGCAAATCTACCTTTGAAAATTCTATGTGCTGGGTTAGATCGTAATTCGTTCTGCTTGCTATGCCCCATAGCTCGCCCCAGCCAAATGGGAATTCATATTCAATGTCGCTTGTGCCGTTGGAATAATGCGAAAGCTCTTCTTTTGAATGCTCTCTTATTCTCAGTTTTTCCCTGCGAATTCCAATTTCCACCAGCCACTCTGTGCAGAAATTCACCCAATGCTTATACCATTCCTGCTCGGTGCCGGGCTTGCAAAAGAACTGCATTTCTGCCTGCTCAAATTCCCTTGTGCGGAAAATAAAGTTGCCTGGCGTTATTTCGTTTCTAAAGCTTTTTCCTATTTGCCCAATGCCAAACGGAATTTTTTGGCGGCTGCTATCAACTACGTTTTTAAAGTTTATAAAAATTCCCTGAGCGGTTTCGGGGCGCAAATACACTTGGTTGCCGGCACCTTCAATAACGCCTATTTCCGTTTTGAACATTAGGTTAAACGAGCGAGGTTCCGTTAAATCTTTGCCGCCGCACTTTGGGCATTGAATAGCGTTTTCTTTCATCATCTCGAAAATTTCCGCAAAGCTTTTGCCTGCGGCAACTCCCTGCCCAAGCTTATCTTCCAGCAGATGGTCTGCTCTTGCGCGTTCCTTGCACGCTTTGCAATCCACCAACGGGTCGCTAAAGCTCCCCACGTGGCCGCTTGCTTCCCAAACCCGCGGGTTCAGCAAAATCGAGGAATCCAAGCCAACGACATCTTCGCGGCTTGCAACGAATTTTTTCCACCACAAATCTCTTATATTTTTTTTCAACTCTGCACCATAAGGTCCATAGTCCCAGGTATTAGCCAAACCATCATAAATTTCCGAACCCGGGAAAATAATGCCGCGCCTTTTGCAAAGCGAAACTAAATCTTTCAACGCATCTTGTACTTTTTTTGCCATAGGGGTAAGGTAGAAAAATGGCAGGGTTGCGATTAATCGCAACCCTGCCATTTTTCTATATTATCTAACTTAAACTATTAGGAGGAGAAAATCATGGCTTTTGCTTGGTTAAATTCAATGTCTGTAGGTGATGCCACCATAGACGAGCAACATAAACAGTTGATTAAAATAATGAACGAGTTTATGGAGGCCTGCAAAAATAACAAGGGTATGCACGAATTGGAGGAATCTCTGAATTTTCTTGTGGACTACACGGTAAAGCATTTCACAATGGAAGAGTCGATTCAAATCAAGCGGCATTATCCGGGTTATGCAGAGCATAAGAAAATACACGAGGCCTTCAAGTTGAAGGTTGCCGATATTGTAGGCAAATTCAAAAAAGAAGGTCCAACACCGGCTATGGTTAGCGCTTTCAACTTTGAAGTTGGTAACTGGGTTATGGATCACATAGCCAAAGAAGACCGAAAAGTTGGGGATTTTTTCAAGACACTAAAATAATATGCGCATCTCCAAAGTTTACACACGCACAGGCGACAAAGGCTCCACCGCTCTTATAGGCGGCGAACGAGTGCCGAAATCTCACCTGCGTTTGGAATGCTACGGAACCATAGATGAGCTAAACGCTTTTACCGGCAAATTAAAACTTCTTTGCAAAGTGAGTTTTTTGGAGAATATTCAAAAAACTCTTTCTGATATAGGAGCCATCCTTGCAACTCCAAGCGGCAAAGAATGGAACAATATGCCAAGCATAAATGAAACGCATATTAAAGAATTAGAAAATGAAATAGATAAAATGAATTCCGAGCTTGAGCCTTTAAAGAGCTTCACAGTTCCGGGAGAAAACGAAATAAACGCAGAAGCTCATGTATGCCGCACTGTATGCCGCAGAGCAGAGCGAGTTTTGTGCAGCGCACAAGCGAATGGCGTAGCCATAAGCGATTTCACTATGGCTTACATAAACAGGCTCTCTGATTACTTTTTTGTTCTAAGCCGCTACGCGTGAACCGCCATTTTTCTTAGACACCAGCAAATACGCCGATGGTATAACCAGCAGGCTGAAAACCAGCGAAATCGACACGCCGCCAATTACCGCTACACCCATTGGAATGCGGCTTTCTGCGCCCGCGCCCAAAGCGAAAGCTATGGGCATAAAGCCAAAGACGGTGGTTAGGGTTGTCATTAAAATTGGCCTTAGCCTTGCTACTGCGGCATCTGTAACGGCTTTTCTCAACGCAAGGCCTGCGGCACGGCGCTGGTTTGCAAACTCAACAATTAAAATACCGTTTTTGGTAACAAGACCAACAAGCATAACAAGGCCAATTTGGCTAAATATATTCATGGTGTGCCCGCCTAAATAAAGCGAGACCAAAGCTCCGGAAAGGGCGAGCGGAACGGTTAGCATAATGGTGAAGGGATGGCGGAAGCTTTCAAACTGAGCCGCCAGCAGCATATATACAATTACCAAAGCGAGTATAAACACCGTTGTTAAACTACCGCTTGCCTCAACAAAATCACGCGAAGTTCCGGCAAGCTCGGTTCTGAAATTATCGTTCAATTCACTCCTTATTATGCCATGCATTTCTTTAATGGCATCGCCAAGAGCAACGCCTTCTGCGGGGCTTGCGGAGATGGTTGCGGAAACATAGCGGTTATACCTGAAAATCTGCGGCGGCACGGCTCGCTCTTTCAAAACCACCGCTTGGTCGAGGGAAACCAAGTCTCCCCTTGAATTTCTCAAATAAAGCGCTTGCAAACTAGCCGGTTCGTTTCTGTTGCGAGGCTCTATTTCGCCTATTATTTGGTACTGCTTTCCGTTTTTCAAAAAATACCCATAGCGAAGGCCGCTATATGCGAGCTGCAATGCTTGAGCTACTTCTCTTGGAGCAATGCCGGAGGCGCGCAAAAAATCCCTGTTCATTTCTACATCTAACTGAGGCTTGGTGAATTTCAAGTTTACATCTGCCATGGTTAAAAGCGGGCTTTGCTGAATTTTATCCATTAGTTCCGGCAAGCGGTTTTTTAGGGAATCTAATGCGCTTGTTTGCACCACGACTTGCACAGGAAGCCCGCCTCTTGCTCCAACCCTTATGGTTTGGTCTTGCTGAATTGAGAGGCGAACTCCCTCAACCTGCGACAGAACTCTGCGAAGGTCGTTTGCAATTTGCTGCTGCGTGCGTTTGCGTTTATCTGGGTCAACCAGCATTATTTGGGCGTTGCCGGTATTTGGGCTGCCAGCCCAAATCGGTGATGTTTGAACCAAAAGGCGATCTATTTCCGGAACATTTTCCGCTATTAAATGCTCTATATCTTTCATTTTCTCATTCATATAAATGAATGGAGCGCCCTCGTGAGCGGTAACTTGAACAACGATTCTCGATCGGTCTTCTAAAGGAGCAAGCTCGCTTGGCAATTTCAGGAATATAAAAGCGGCAACGCCTCCGCTTGCCAGGATTATGGGTATGGCCAGTGCTGGGCGTTTTAAAAACTTTTTTAAAATAGTTGAATAACTAGAGGTGATAAAATTGAAAAAAGGTTCTGTTGTGCGGTAAAAGAAATTCCGTTTTTCTGTTTTTTTCAGCACTCGGCTAGATAGCATGGTGCCGAGCGTTAGCGCAACAAATGAGGATATTATTGTTGAGCCGCCTATAACAACTGCAAATTCCCTGAACAGACGCCCGGTAAAGCCTTCCATAAAGAGCAGGGGGGTAAATACGGCGCATAATACCAGGGTGGTTGAAACTACTGCCATGAAAATTTCATTAACGCCTTTGTTTGCGGCTTCTCTGGGCGGCAAGCCCTTTTCAATTTTTGCGAAAATATTTTCCAATACAACAATGGCATCGTCCACCACAATTGAAATGGCAAGCACAACACCCAAAAGGGTTAGCACGTTTATTGAGAAATCCAATGCCCAAATTATAAAGAAGGAGCCTATTAGGGATATAGGCACGGTTATCATGGGAATAAATGTTGTTCTAAATTCTCTTAGGAATAAAAATATAACGCAAATAACGAGAAAGAACGCTATAAACATGGTGTCTTTTACTTCGCTTAAAGCCATGCGCACAAAGCGGGTGTTATCGGAGGTGGTTTGTATAACGACTCCTTCTGGTATATCTCTTTTTATTTCTTCTACTCTTTTTAGAACCTCATCTGCAATTTTTATTTGGTCTGCGCCAGGCTGCGCTACAACGGCAAGAGAGATCATTGGCCTGCCGTTCATTCTTAGGGTATTTTTTTCATTTTCAGCGGCAAGCACAACTTCGGCTACATCACCCAGTCTTACAAATTTATCGTTGCTATCCATTAAAATCACGCTGCGGAAATCTTCTTCGGTAAGCAGCTTGGAGCTTGAACGCAAGCCGATTAACGTGGCAGAGCCTTCTAGCTGCCCCGCCGGGAGTTCTGCGTTTTCTCTTTCTAGCGAGCTTCTAATTACATTCAATGTTAAGCCATAGCCTGCCATTCTAATTGGGTCTATGTAGATTCGCATGGCGTATCTTTTCACGCCCCATATTCTAACTTCCGCTACGCCAGACACGGTTTGCAGCCTTTCTTGAACTCGCTCTGCTTGGTCGTTTAGGTCTAGGAGGCTCATATTGTCGCTGCCGAGAGAGAGGATTAATATGGGCGAGGCGTTTGCATCGGCTTTTGCCACTATGGAGGCATCGGCCTCTTCGGGGAGCATTCGCTGTGCTATGGAAACTTTGTCGCGAACATCGTTCGCCGCTCGTTCCATATCTGCGCCTAGGTTGAATTCTACGGTAATATTCGATTGTTCATCTCTAGACACAGATGTTATGGTTCTAATTCCATCTATGCCGCTCAGCGCAGACTCCAAAGGTTCCGTTATTTGGTTTGCAATAATTTCCGCATTTGCGCCTGTGTAGTTTGTTCGCACATTTATTATTGGAGGGTCTATCGCCGGAAACTCTCTAACCCCAACCTGGCTTAATCCTATAAAACCGAACAGCACAATAAACGCCGACATAACCAGTGTCAAAACTGGCCGCCTAACGCTTGTAGATGCTATACTCAAAAGATTGTTTCCTCGTGTTTATGGAGGTAATGTAGAAAATGGCAATTTACACTTTCCACCCCGAGCTGGAAAATTTTCTACCAATTAAAAACTCTCAATCTCCACGCCTGTATAATACGCTTTCAAAATTTCATCAAATTTCTGCCCTTCTCTTGCTCTTGTTATTGCGCCTACCTGGCACATTCCTATGCCGTGGCCAAAACCGGAACCGGTTATTGTTATTTCATTTCTATCTTGAGCAATGCTGAATGCTGCGTTTGGCAAAATTTTCCCATCTCTTTGGAATAGCCATCTTGTGCGGTCTCCAAAAACTTCAAAGGAGCCTTTGTCTGTTATAACCACAAGCCTTTTTACGCGACCGCTTGGGAATTTTTCGATTATGAAAATTTGCTCAACTCTGCTGAAAGGAAAAACTTTATCTGCTCTTGCGTTTGTTGCATTGTTTTGAAACAGGATTGCGAGTTCTGTTCTGCTGAATTTTTCTTCCCAATTGAAGAGCCTTGAAGATTCGCAATAAACTTTGCCATTTGCCGTGTCTAAAACAGAAAGCAAATATGGCCTGTTTTCTTGCCCCCAAACTTCGGTGCCATCGGTTTTGCCGCCGCAAGTTGAATGGTAAAAGGCTTCTATCAAATTGCCGTTGTATTTTATAACCAAGTCTCTGGTCATTGAAATAGCTTCATTTACAAGAGAGTCTTCGCCGCCTGTGCCGTTATATACCTGATCGCGGACATCTGCGTACATATCAAAACCTTGCGATCTGCGGGAATTCAAGTGGCGATAAGCGTAGGTTCGCGCGGCAACAGCTTGGGCTTTTAATGCCTCGAAGCCCTGTTTATTCAATCTGCCGATTTCATAAGGAACGACGCCTTTTAAATAATCTTCAATATCCAAACTGTTTATAACCACTAGCCCGCTGTCTGTGGAAAGCACCGACCAGTTTCCTCTATAAGTTTTGCCGGCATAAGTACAACGCCCCTTTGTTTCAATTTCGGTTCTCCCAAGATTTGCGCCAGCCTTGAACTCCCATTTTTTTTCAGGGCATTCTATCGTAGCAGATTCTTTTTCAAAAGCAATGCCAATATTTATAATCTGCCTTTTTTCAGGAACTTCCGGCTCTCTTTCCTTTTCTTTTTCCGGCTCTGTTGGAATGCTTGTTTCTTCGGGCAAATCGGGCCCGAGCGGCCGCAAGGGTGCGCAGGCGTAGAGTGCTAGGAGTATGGAAAGAAGGAGAAGGGTGTTTAAACGCATGGCGGGAATGTAGAAATTTGCAGAGTTTGATTCGCAAAACGCTTTGCCAAATCAAGCTCATGAGTTGAAACCAAGCATAGCTTATCTTTTTGCTGTTCGGTTAAAAATTTAAATAATCTTATGCGATGCGGGTAATCCAAAAAAGCGGTGGGCTCGTCCATAAGCAGAATTTTTGTGTCTTGCGCAAGCGCTCTCGCCAATGCCACGCGTTGCTTTTCGCCATCGCTCAGGCTATTGACCCTGCGCTTTGCAAAGTCCGCAACATTCGCCTGCTCCATTGCTAAATTTGTTTTTTCAAAATCGGGCTTTTCCAATTTCCCAAAAGTATTTGTATGCGGAATTCTGCCAAGAGCCACAAAATCAAAAACGCTTATATTCGTTTCATCAGGAAACCGAGCAGGCACAAAAGCAATCAACTTTGCCAAATCCCTGGCGTTTATCGTTGAATAATCTTTTCCAAAAATTAAAATGGAACCTGCAATCGGCTTGAGCAAGCCAGCCATAGTTTTCAGCAAAGTGCTTTTACCGCTGCCATTAGGCCCAATCAAACAAGCCAAACCACTCCTAAGCTCAAACGACAAAGCTTCTACCAACGGCTTATTATAGCCAACAGATAAATTCTCAACTTTTAATTCATTGAATTGCATCTACAAATTCTTTCATTAAATTTATATTTGGATTTTTTTCCCAAATTGTGCCGGTTACTATAACGTTAGCTCCAGCTTTAACTCTGGCTTTGGCATCTTGCGGGGTTGTTATGCCGCCTCCTGCGATTATGTTTAATTTTGTTGCTTTGCGAGTTAAAATTATATGCTCCAAGGGAACAGGGCTTTCTGCGCCGCTGCCTGCTTCCAAATAAACCCAGCGCATTCCCATAAGCTCCGAAGCTATTGCGTGAGCCATGGTGAGTTTTGGTTTATCTGCCGGTATTGGTTTTGTGTTTGAAATATATTCCACCGCTGTGGCTGGCCCGCTATTTATGAGCATATAAGCGGTTGGAAAGGCCTCTATGCCAAGTGCTTTCACTATTAAACCGCCGCGCAGCTGTTCTTCTATCAAATACTGCGGGTTTCTGCCGCTAACAAGAGATGTGAAAAGCATTGCGTCAAAACCAGGCACTACCTGCGAGGCTCCGCCTGGAAAAAGCACAATGGGTATTTTGATAAAAGCTTTTAACTCTGCAATTTTTTTCGGCAAACCTGCATTGCCAACCAAAGAACCGCCAACAAAAATCAAATCGGCTCCAGCTTCAAAAGCCATTTTCCCTGTTTCCAAAAAAGCATCGCTTTCGGAGGCATCGGGATCTAAAAGCACAGCCAAGAGCGCTCGCTCTTTAATTTTCGCAGATAATTTTTCTTCTATTGACATTGAATGGTAATGTAGAAATTTACTATATTCCCCCCATGCATTCGCTTCTCGCATTGCCAATGGCTTACCTATTAGGCTCTATACCCACAGCAGTCTGGGTTTCAAAAATCTATAAAGGCATAGATATTAGGGAACATGGCAGCAAAAACGCAGGTTTAACAAATGTATTCAGAGTGTTGGGCTATAAGCCCGCATTGCCAGTTATTGCAGTTGATTTGGCAAAGGGTTTTTTTGCGCCTTTTATAGCAATGCAATTAAGCACCGACTATGGCTGGCTTCCTGTCACAGCAGGTTTGCTTGCGATTTTTGGGCACAGTTATACCTGCATGGCAGGGTTCAGAGGCGGAAAAGGAGTTTTAACTGCTCTCGGCGTGTTTCTCGCTTTGCAGCCTGTGCTTGCTCTTACCTGCTTTGCATTCTGGGTAGCTTTGCTTGCCGCAACAAAATATGTGTCGGTAGCTAGCATTGGAGCCTGCGCTTTGCTCGCTGTGCTTTCGCTGCTTGGATATTTTGCCAACAACTTTTTGTTGGTTTTCAAAACAGATATTTATATTCTCGCTTTGTCTTGGCTGGTGGCAGCTTTTGTTATTGTAAAACATAAAACAAATATGGTTCGGCTTTGGAATGGCACAGAAAACGGTTTCGGAAAAAAGAGGAAAATATGATAGATAAACCTGGTGAAGAATGCGGAGTGATGGGAATCTTTAACGGAGATTCCGTTGTTCGAAATTTAGCCATGGGCCTTTACGCTTTGCAGCACAGAGGGCAAGAAAGCGCAGGCATTGCCGTAACAGACGGCGAAAAAGTACGCGTGAGCAAGTCTATGGGTTTGGTGGCAAACCTTGCGAACAGCGGAAAACTAGACAGCATTGCCGAAAATGGTTTTGCCGCAATCGGCCATGTTCGCTACAGTTCTACAGGTTCCCGCACGCTCGCAAACGCTCAGCCAATGCTGGTATCTTGCAAATGGGGTTTTTTGGCAGTTGCGCAAAACGGCAATATCACAAATGCCCAAGAGCTTCGCGCAGAAATGGAAGCCAATGGGCATATTTTCCAAAGCACATCAGATTCCGAAATTCTTTTGCACGAAATTTCACGCACCAAGGCAGATAATTTGCCAAATGCAATTCGCATAGCAGTTCAAAAATTCAAAGGCAGCTTTTGCTTGCTGTTTTTAACTGTGGATACAATGTATGTGGTTAGAGATGGTTTTGGCTATCGCCCGCTTTGCTTTGGCAAAAAAAATAATGCATGGGCTCTCGCAAGCGAGTCTTGCGCATTCGATTTGCTGGGCGTGGATTATGTTAGAGATATTCAGCCAGGCGAATTTTTAACTTTAAGCAAAAACGGCATTCAGTCCGAGCAGTTAATTAAAAGAAACCGAAGGGCATTTTGCATATTTGAATTTATTTATTTTGCGCGCCCCGACAGCAAAATTTTTGAGCAGAGCGCAGATAAAGTTCGCAGAAAAATGGGAAAAAAACTTGCAGAAGAAAGCCCTGTTGATGCAGACATAGTTATTCCCTGCCCCGATAGCTCAACAACCGCCGCTCTCGGTTATTCGCAGGCAAGCGGAATTCGTTTTGAAATAGGGCTTTTAAGAAATCATTATGTTGGAAGAACATTTATAGATCCTTCTCAAGATATTCGCGAGCAAAAAGTAAAGCTTAAATTCAATACCATAAGCGGCGTGTTAAAAGATAAAAAAGTATGCCTTGTTGACGATTCGATTGTGCGAGGAACAACCTTGAAAAGTCTTTGCAAAATGCTGAGAAATGCCGGAGCAAAAGAGGTTCATGTTCGCATCGCAAGCCCGCCCATTATGTTTCCGTGTAATTTTGGAATGGATTTTCCAAACCCTGGCGAGTTGGTGGCAAATACGCTCGCTTTAGACGAAGTTAAAAAAATGCTGGGCGTTGACAGCCTTGCCTATTTAAGTGTTGAAGGAACCCGTGAATGCACAGGGGCGCCAAACGATTTCTGCGGCGCCTGTTTCGATGGAATTTACCCGGAAGAATAATATGTTGAATATCCCAGCACCAGAAGTCAGATTGGCAATACTTTTTGCCTCTGTTTTTGTTATAACGCTTTTTGCGGTTATGATTATAGTAATGCATTCGCTTGGCAATATGGCGAATCATTTGAGGCGCATGGAATTTATAATCTCAAAAGAAATTATTTTGCGCTATAACCAACAAGTCAATTACTACAAGCAACAAAAGCAGAGAAGAATTGCCGAGCACGAACGCCAAAAAAGGCAAAAAGACTTGCTTGCGATTCCTTTGGTGCGAACAGCAGATCAAAAAAAGAGAGAGAGGTTATAAATGCCTGGCAAATTATTTGTTTTCAGCGCAGCGAGCGGAGCGGGCAAAACAACGCTTATCAACAAGGTTATGCCGCTTTTCCCGAATATAGTTTATTCTATTTCAGCAACAACGAGAGGTCCTCGCCCAAACGAGATCGACGGCGTGCATTATTTTTTCAAAACAAAAGAAGAATTCAAAAAAATGATAGAAAACAACGAGCTTGTTGAGTGGAACGAAGTTCATGGCAATTATTATGGAACGCCTAAATTTTTTGTTGAGCAAAAACTTGCAGAAGGCAGAGATGTAGCTTTTGATATGGATGTTTTTGGGAAAATAAATTTTGATAAAGTTTATCCGCAAGCAATAGGCATTTTAATTTTGCCGCCGAATTTGGAAGAACTGGAGCAACGGCTGCAAGATCGCAAAACAGAAACCAGAGAAACCTTAAAAATAAGAATAGGCAACGCCAGAAAAGAAACCGATTTTGCTCTTGCCGAAGGCAAATACGAGCATGTAATCTACAACGAAGATTTAGAAACCGCCGCTGCCGAGCTTAAAGGCATAATTGAAAGATACTAACTTACTGATTCACTTTCTTCATAATCCAGCTAACTACCGCTTCGCCAACTATAGCTTCAAAATCGCTTGATTTTGCTTTTAAATCTTCTTCGGTTATCGGAAAAAGCCTGGTTTCTCTTGCTATATCCTCTCCAAATAGCTCCGATATGGTCATTCCTGCTTTCAAAAGCTCTATGCATTTTTCATAACTGGGAACTCCTCGGTAGCTTGCCCAGCCGCCAACGAGTCCAATCGAGCAGCTAATCTTCTTTGCTAATTCTTGCTGAGTAAGCCCTTTCCGTTTCAAAAAACGGGCTACGTCAATTTTATAGAGTTCTTTTTTGCCTGCTTTTTTCATAAAATTCCTCCCCTAAAATACACTATTTTGTTAAAAAAAACGGTAAAAATGATATTTTTTCGCTTTTTCACTGACATTCTTGTGTAAATTATGTATATTTATCTGCGTGATTAAGAATTTTTCTTAATTTAAATGAGTATAAAAGTTAAGGTGCGGAAAAAAGATGGTTAAATCTCACAAACAGGAGTTGCTTGCCCTGCTAGGCACAATGGGCCAGATGGCAGATTTGCTTCCAAAGCTGGAAAACCCGGCAGAGCAAATCCAAGACCTCCAAGCCGCCTGCGAATGCCTTTTGGAAAACCTGGAGGGAGAAAACAGCCCCGAGTGTTTAAGCTTGCTCCAAAGCATAGAAACAGCCCTGAAAGAAAATTTAAATGTACTAGACCTTGTAAAAAAGCTAGAATCCGCCTTCAAATCAGAGGTAAAAACCGATCTAGAAGTGCTCTTTTTGCCCTACAAAGCCTCCATGTGGGACTCCCTGGAAAGCGTCTATCTGGCCGCCAAAGAAAGCCCCAACTGCGAAGCCCTAGTGATGCCCATCCCCTACTACGATAAAAAAGACGGCAAGTTCACAGAGATGCACTGGGAAACCGGCTACCCCAAAGGCATACCCCTGATTGACTACAACAAATACAGCATAGCGGAACGCCGCCCCGACATAATCTTCATCCACAACCCCTACGACGACTGCAACATAGTAACCAGCGTCCACCCAGATTATTACAGCGAAAAACTGCGGAACCTAACCAAATGCCTAGTATATGTTCCATATTTCGTAGGCAGCGGCACCCACATACAAGAGCATTTCTGCACCCTGCCGGGGTGTATTTACGCCCACAAGGTGATTGTCCAAACGGAGCAGGAACGCGAAATATACGCAAGAGAATACAGAAAATCCGCAGCCGTAGGGGTAGCTCACCGTGGCTACCCTAATAGCCCCGCCAAATTCCTAGCATTAGGCAGCCCCAAATTGGACAAAGCAATCAGCGCAAAACGCGAAGATTACGAAATCCCTGCGGAGTGGAGCAAAATATTGTCTGAACCCCGATTGGCCAGGATTAAAGGATTAACAGGATTTAATAAAAGAATCATATTCTACAACACCACCATTGGCGCGTTATTGCAGCATACCATTGAAAACAACAAACCCTCCAGCAAATACCTGCAAAAAATCCGCAGCGTTTTTGAATTCTTCAAAAACCGCGAGGATGCCGTTCTGCTCTGGCGCCCTCACCCATTGCTGGAAAGCACCATCAAGAGCATGCGCCCTTGGCTTGAGCAGGAGTATGCGGAGATTGTGCGGGAGTATAAGAGCGGCGGTTGGGGTATTTACGATGACACGCCAGATTTGAACCGCGCGGTTGCGGTGAGCGATGCGTATTACGGTGATGGCGGCAGCGTTGTGAATTTGTTTGACACGGTAGGGAAGCGGGTTGTGTGGCAGGCGTTCGGGATGCCGGCTATTGCCGGACTTTTGGATGACGGCGATTTTGTTTGGGCTCTGGATTGCTACAATATGCTTTATAAGTACGATAAGCAAAGCAAGGAAACGGAATGCATGAGGATAATCCCTGCTCAAAATCATTGGGCGAATTTGAGAATTGCGGCAAATAACGGGAAATTGTATTTTGCTCCGCATTATAAAAACGATAAAATATTTGTTTTTGACACTATTCAAAAAAACTTTGAGCAAATAGATTTTAAAGACGGCAATAAATACGATAGAAATTTTCATTATCCTATAAGCTTCAAAAATTTTGTTTATTTTATTCCCTACGATTATCCTGCCATAATGAGATTAAATACGGACACAAAAGAAATGGAGTATTTTTCGGAGTGGATAAGCGAGGTTTCCAAATTGCAAGTTCACAAATTGCAGCATGAAGTGTGGAAAGATTTGAAGTTTTGGGATTTTTGCGTTGTCGGCACGGAAATAGCCTTGGTTATACACAGGGCAAATGCCCTTATGTTTTTCGATATGGAGACCGGCAATTATGAAATTAGAAGCGTAGGAGAAAAATCTGAACAATATTACAGTATTTGCTTTGACGGGCAGGATTATTATCTCAGCTCGTTTTATAAAGATTATATTGTAAAATGGAATAGGCAAACAAACGGAATTTTAAAAATCAAAATACCGTCTTTTTCCAGAAAAGAAAGTGTGCATGCCAATTTTTCAATTCAGCATTTGAATGAATATATATGGCTGTTTCCTTTTGTAGCAAACAACGCATACAAAATAAATACAGATACAAACGAAATTACGAAACTGCCTGAGCTTATAGAACATTTTGAAGATAAAAATATAGGCTGGTATTATAATCAAGTTTCTGTAAGCGAAAGCACCATATACGCTTCAACCTTAAACAAAGGCATCGTTGAATACAATACAAGCACATCCGAATTAAACTTTATCAAACTGCCGTCGAATTCCGAAATAAACGCATTGCTTAATTATAAAAAGGAACTTGAAACCTCTGCAAAAACCGCAAATTCCGGCAAGAAAATCTGGGAGGCTGTGAAGTGAAGAGAATCATTACCTACGGCACCTTTGACCTGCTTCACTACGGGCATATAAATCTGCTTAAACGGGCAAAAGAACTAGGCGATTACCTGATAGTTGCCTTGTCTAGCGACGAGTTCAACGAAAAATGCAAGAACAAGAAATGCTATTTCAGCTACTACGAGCGCAAGCAGCTTTTGCAGTCCATTAGATACGTGGATTTGGTGATTCCGGAGAAGTGCTGGGAACAGAAAGTGGAAGACATTAAGCTTTACAAGATCGATGTTTTTGCGATGGGCAGCGACTGGAAGGGAAAGTTTGACTTTATAAGCGACCATTGCGAGGTTGTCTATTTCCCGAGGACAAAGGAGATTTCAACAACGCAGATAAAAGACGATTTCAAGAAAGCAGACCTGAAAAAGGAGTGGGCAAATGTTTGAAGAGAGGCGGCATGATGGATAAAATCTCAATCATAATTCCCGTTTACAATGTTGAGCCTTATATAAGGAAATGCTTGGATAGCGTTATAAGTCAAACCTATACGAATCTTGAAATACTGCTGATTAACGACGGCTCTACAGGCAATAGCGGCAGCATTTGCGATGAGTATGCTACGAAAGACAAGCGGATAAAGGCTTTCCATCAAGCAAACAAGGGCTTAAGCTCCGCATTGAATGTCGGGCTGGAAAATTTCACGGGCGACTGCTTGGGCTTCGTTGACTCCGATGATTGGATAGAGCCTGATATGTTTGAAACTTTGCATAATGCGATAAAGGCGGCGAATGTCCAGATAAGCGTCTGCGGCTATTTTAAGGATACTGATACGGAAACAATTCCTGCAAAAAACAGAGAGCAAATTCCAGGCGGCGCAATCGCGACTAAAAATATGCTGCTTTATCCCCTTCAAAGAGATTATTAT
>JAITFT010000209.1 GCA_031281155.1 Candidatus Fibrimonadaceae bacterium | reverse complement strand
GTCAATGTGTTTTCTGACAAAAAGAGATAGTAGCTGACGTTACTTAAAAGTCTGGCGGAGCGTAACGGAGAGTTTTTCAAACGCTTATTCTTTCGACAAATTTATATATTATTAAGTTGAATAAATAAATTCCAAAAAAAGAAAGGGTATAAGCACTATGTCAAAATCAAAACTGCACCAGCTATTCGACGGCGAAATATTTCCGTCCGAAAACATAAACCCAAGCGATCCGAAATACGCCGAAGTTAAAAAAGCATTGGACGAAGAAATAAATTATTTTATAGGCACATTATCAGACGGCGATGCCGAGCGTTTCCAAAAGATAAACGATTTATACTACAAGGCAGCGGCTATGTATGACTATGAATGTTTCGCGCATGGCTTCCGGCTCGCTGTTACTCTCATGGTTGAGTCTATGAGACTCTTTCGAGAGAAGATAAGGGAAAAGATAAGACAGGATATGAGTATTCAAAAGAAGATGCCAAGTCATTGTTCAACCTAATGGTAATGTATGAATTGGCTTTTCTAAAGGAAAAAGAGTTGTTAATAATTCCTTCTCTTTTATCCACAGATACACCATCTGAATTGCCAGATTTTACAAATGTTGAGCATTTGGCGATGGAATTTAAAATGGGGGGACACTTACCTGTCCATGTTGTTCCAAGGATAATCGTCAACCGGGCAAAAGAAGCTTCTGCTGGATCGGCTCAGTTATGGCAAAGGGGTGCTGTATTAAAAAATCATAAAGGAACAGCTACTGCACAAATTGAGATGAACGAGGATGAAAAAACTGTTCGCCTTACAGTAAAGGGGGATGACAAAAAAAACTATATTAGCGAACTGTGCAACACAATAACGGGAATTTTTGAGAGTTATAGTAAAAATTTCGGCTTGGATTCTAAGTTGCAAAAATATATTGCAATAAATCCCAATGATTACCAGCCTAAATTTGTTGAAGAAGACTCTTTCTGGAGAATCCATCTTTTTTTCGGCGAGATTTTTGACAGGGATGGTCGGGTTTTTGAAACCAAAGAAATTAAAGATGCTTATTTTATTGAAGAGAAAGATATCATTTCAGAGGATATCGAGGCTTTGGTGAGCACTTCAAAGCAATTGGCGATAACACCTTTTTTAAAGGAATTACATGTAGCGATTGAAAAAATACCAAGTGAGTATCGTCAGCCATTAGATGCAATGTTGTACAAACTTGTTAGCGAGTTAAAAGAAGAGTCTGCCAAAGAAAAATCTGATAAAGTAGCAAAAATAATTGTGAAGTTTCAGGGTTTGATAAAGAAAAATTTACCTAAAATCGCTGAAATGGCAGCTAGAAATGCGATATTAGAAATATTAAAGAAACTGTTGATGGAATGGAGTTAATTATGAAAAGCGCAGAATTAAAAATTGGAAGAACCTTTGGCGTTGTCTTTGAGCATGGAAAAGACTTTTTCGAGGAATTGGATTCATTTTGCAGGGAAAACAACGTCAAACAAGCGTTTATTCCCATGTTTATGGCGGGATTCAGCGAAGCCGAGCTAATAGAATCCGCAGAGATAAAAAATGTAGACTCGGAGGGAAATGTGCTCTGGTCGAAAGTGCGTTTGGAGAATGTCGATGTGCTTGGCGGTGGAACGATTGCTTATGATAGTATAAATAAAACAATACAACCTCATATTCATGTTAGTGTGGGTAAAAAAACGCAATCGAACACTATGTATACATGTCACCTATTAAGTGCAAAAGTTATGTATCTTACAGAGATGCTTGTAATTGAGATTGTGTCTCCAGTTATGCAAAGAATAGTTAACCCAGATTTATATAATATTGCGTTGCTTTCATTTTTAGGTGATGACGAAAATGTTGAGTGAATTAGAGTTCTTGGGAGTGTAAAAAGTAGGAGGTGTTGACAAAGTCCCCCTAAAATTTTCTGATACAAAAAAATGCTGTGCAGTCGAATAACTTGAATGAACTACCTCGGGGCAAGCCCACGAGGGATCGGCTTAAAGCGTACTAATGCCTTACAGGGCTTTTAAAGTTAGTTCGTCCCAAGGGGCGCATAAGCGTCAAGTTAAGGGAAATTATTGATAAAATGCAATGTCATCAAGTTAAGGGGTGAAAAAAATACAGATTTGAAACAGTAAAGTGATGAGCCTGTATTATTTCGTATTTTCACCTCATATATGCTCCAAATTATGTAAAAATAGTGAAAAAAGCAACAGCTCCCCTTACCCCGCATAAAAAATGAGGGATTACTAAAAAGATTTTCTCTTGTTAATCGGATATTTATTTTTCTTGTACCTTTTTCTGGGAAAGCTCCTATCAGGTCTCACCGGAACAAGGTATTTTTCTATTTTTTTGCTTAACAAATCAATCATTTCACCCTGCTTAACGCTGTCATCTTCGAGCAGAATCAGAATATATGACTTTTTCATGAATCCTATCGCCATGTTCATATTGATTTTCATCTCATGTTTGTATTTGCTTTGGTCGATATCTTTACGCGCATCTTCCGCAAACGCCTGCAATATGTTAAATACTAACATTTG
This sequence comes from Candidatus Fibrimonadaceae bacterium, assembly GCA_031281155.1. GTDB lineage: Bacteria > Fibrobacterota > Fibrobacteria > Fibrobacterales > Fibrobacteraceae > Fibrimonas. The sequence continues at coordinate 415 of JAITFT010000209.1, read as the reverse complement.
CGAATAAATATCCTGTTTTATCAACTCCGCTTTGCTGCTCGTTATCGTTTCTATCTTCAAACTCTCTTTCAGCATATGATAGTTTATCTCTATCTGCCATCTCAGATTATACAACTCTTTCATCTCTTCATAGCTAACTTCTGCTTCGCTTAGGTTTGTCAGCAAATACTCGGTTTCTCCCGTCGACAGCTTTATTACCACCGCTCTGGCTCGTATTGATGCCTTGCTTTCTCGCATCATCTCGTAAAATTCCGGGTCTGTCTTTTTGTAATAATTTATTCTGTTGCGCTCATACTCCACCGTTATTACTTCGTCATTGCTTTCCATTTTGCTGATTTCTTTGCGGAAATCCGTCTTTTTCAGCCGAATCACGTATTTATCGTTCTTTTCATTCGAGTAATATATATCTTTAAAC
>JAITFT010000178.1 GCA_031281155.1 Candidatus Fibrimonadaceae bacterium | reverse complement strand
CTTCAACAGTGGTCTCCTTGTTCCCCCCCGCATCTCCCCCGAACCCCGCCCGCTGGTTGGGTAGGGGGGGGGGGGGGTCAACATTGACAACCCAAAATTCCGCTCACCCATGCTCGGGGCACGATACATATCGGGTGCGGAACTATTTTTACAGATATATGTCATATTAGGAACGTAATATAGAAAATTTTTCTGTGCCTGTAAAGGGTTTTGTTTTAAAACCCTGCGATTACACAGTCTAGCCTGCCTAGCTCCGCTGCGCGCTCGCAAAGTTTAGCGTTGTAGCTTATGAAAATCATGCCCGCAAAATACAAATCAAAGTCCCACCCCGCAAACTTCACGGCAAACTGCCCCTCCCCAGAGGGGAATTATCGCAATTTCAAAGCCTCGCATTGCGCAATATGAAGAAAAGCTAGGCTTGGGTGTCCCAGTGCGGAAAACGGGAAGAAGCCAAACGCTTTATAAAAGAAGCAGGGTTTAAAGCGGTGAGGCGGGAGATAGATTATTAAATTCAAGATCTGCATAGTTCTTCACCGCTAAATTCAAGCGGTATTCGTTGGGGAATAGGCAGACTAGGTTTCCGTTTTTGTCGTGCATGCAATCGCCTCTGTATTCTTTTGAGAATGTTTCCTGGCTTTTTTGCTCGCCTAAAATCCAGCGGATTCCGAATACGGGGATTTTGTCGAGCTGAACCTCTGCACCGTATTCGGCTTCTAAGCGGTGTTTAAGAACGTCGAATTGCAACTCGCCTACAACGCCTATAACGGGGAGGGCGGAGCTTAGAGCAGAGAAAAGCTGTGTTGCGCCTTCTTCGGAAAGTTGAGCAAGGCCTTTGCTTAACTGCTTGCTTTTCAGCGGGTTCAAGAGCGTTACTCTTGCGAAAAATTCTGGAGCGAAATCGGGAATGCCGGAAAATTTGAACTTTTCTCCTTCGGTCAGCGTATCGCCAATATTGAAAAGCCCGGGGTCGTTTATGCCAACAATATCGCCAGCATAGGCTTTGTCTATGACTTCTTTGTCTTGCGCCAAGAAACTTGTTGGTGCCGCCAGGCGAATTTCACGGCCAGTGCGGCAATGCAAAACTTTGTTCCCTCTCTCAAAAGAGCCCGAGCATATACGCAAAAAAGCGGTTCGGTCTCTGTGTTTTGGATCCATATTTGCTTGAATTTTGAATACGAATGCGCTAAATTTGCTTTCTGTTGGTTCTATCAAACGAATATTCGATTCGCGTGGCACAGGTGGCGGCGCAATATCTGCGAATGTATTTAAAAGCTGCCTAACGCCAAAGTTATTAACCGCGCTCCCAAAGAATATTGGGCACTGCTTGCCTGCCAAATACTTTTCTCTGTCGAAAGGCTCCATTGCCTGCGTTGCAACATCGTAGCGATTTTTAAATTCTTTTACATATTCCTCGCCGCAAAGCTCAATCAGCTTGGGATCGTCTGCGCTGCTCATTTGCAGAATTTCTTGCTTTCCGTCTTCTTTGTTAAATGTGTGGAAGGTGTTATCGGCAATGCAGTAAACGCCTTTGAATGCTTTTCCATAGCCAATGGGCAAAGTGAAGGGGCTGGTTTGAATTTGCAAAACGCTTTCTATTTCATCTAGGAGTTCCAAAACATCGCGGCCATCTAAATCCATTTTATTTATAAACGTGATTATCGGAGTTTTGCGCATTCTGCAAACATCCATAAGTTTTATGGTTTGCCTTTCCACTCCATTCACGGAATCAATCAAAACCAAAGCGGCATCCACAGCGGTGAGCGCACGGTAGGTATCTTCGCAAAAATCTTGGTGACCAGGAGTGTCCACCAAATTGAAATAGCAACCTTCAAAAGGAAAATTCAAAACCGATGAGCTAACGGAAATACCTCTCTGCTGTTCAATCTTCATCCAATCGCTAACCGTGTAACTTCTGTTTGCCTTCGCCCTAACATGCCCGGCTTCCCGTATAACCTTGCCATACCACAAAAACTTTTCTGTGAGCGTGGTTTTCCCGGCATCTGGGTGAGAGACAATGGCAAATGTGCGCCGTTTGGAAATTTCAGAATCAAGAGACATTTTGTTGAGGGTAATATAAAAATTTCTACATTACCCAAAACATTTCAAAAGAGGTCTCTATGGCAGTATCATATAAAGAGCTTGGTCTTGTGAATACAAGGGCTATGTTCGCAGATGCAATTAAAAATGGTTATGCAGTTCCAGCATATAATTTCAACAATATGGAGCAAATGCAGGCTATAATACAGGCTTGCGTGGAAACCAAAAGCCCTGTTATTCTGCAGGTTTCTAGCGGTGCCCGCAAATATGCGAACCAAACTCTCTTGCGTTACATGGCGCAAGGCGCGGTGCAGTTTGCAAAAGAATTGGGTTGCGAAATTCCAATAGCCTTGCACCTCGACCACGGCGACACGCTCGATCTATGCAAAAGCTGCGTAGATTACGGCTTCTCTTCCGTTATGATCGACGGCTCGCACCATTCTTATGAAGAAAACATTGCCCTAACTCAAAGGGTTGTGGAATATGCGCATAAATACGATGTGACTGTTGAAGGCGAGCTTGGTATTCTAGCTGGCGTTGAAGACGATGTGTCTTCCGAAACCCACACCTACACACAACCCGAAGAAGTAGAAGATTTTGTCAAAAAAACCGGTTGCGATAGCTTGGCTATTTCCATAGGCACCTCGCACGGCGCATTCAAATTCAAGCCAGGGCAAGATCCTGAAATTCGCTTGGATATTTTGGCTGAAATTGAAAAACGCATTCCGGGCTTCCCAATCGTTCTGCACGGCGCATCTTCTGTTCCGCAGGAATACGTGGAATTAATCAATAAATTCGGCGGCAAAATGGAAGCGGCAATTGGCATTCCCGAAGAACAGCTACGCTCTGCGGCCAAATCTGCGGTTTGTAAAATCAACATCGACTCAGACGGTCGCTTAGCAATGACTGCTGCAATACGCAAAATGTTTGCCGATCAACCCGGCGAGTTCGATCCACGCAAATACCTCGGCCCTGCTCGCGATGAGCTAAGAAAAATGTATGCATCCAAGAACAAAAATGTTCTCGGTTCTGCTGGCATGGTGAAATAAATTAGATCGCAATTTTCCGTGTGTGTTTGCCGTGTTTTTCGATGTAAACGCCGGGGGTTGTGGGTTTTTGGGTGCCGAGCGGGGTGCCTTTTAAATCGTAGTAAATTGTCTGAACCCCGATGGCCCCGATTTTAGGATTTTCAGGATTTGGGATTATGGGGGTGGCTTGGCAGGATTCTATTGCGGCGCCGCCGATTTCGCGGCAGGAGTGGGTTAGCATGTTGGTTATGCAGCGGTTAGCGTCTATTAGGCAGGAGCTTCTCGCTATGTCGCAGCTTGCAGTTATTGTGCCGCTTATGAATTGGCAGATTTCTTCGCTTAGCTCGGTGCAATAGGTGCCTCGGTGGCAGAAGATGAGGTCGGCGGCGGTTTCGGTGTCTATGGTTTCAAGTATGGTTATGGTTGGGTTGGATAGGATGTAGTTGTCGGCGGCGATGCTTTCGGTGCTGATGATGGCGGTGGCTTTTTGGGTGGTGGGCTCGCGGCGGGAGAGGAAGGCGGCTTGCGGAGGGGACGCGGCTTGCGAAGGGGACGCGATAAATCGCGTCCGTACGGCGGCGGCTGGGGCGGCGGGAGCTTCGTAGGATGGCTGTATCGTGGGGGCGCCTTTTAGGGAGTTCTCGGCGTTGTCGCTTTCGTTGGTTTCGGTGTCGGTGGCGAAGCCTTCGTAGCTTATTATTGATTCCAGGATTTTTGTCA
>JAITFT010000177.1 GCA_031281155.1 Candidatus Fibrimonadaceae bacterium | reverse complement strand
TGGCGAAAAACCATAAGACTCGACTCGCTAGGCATAAGAAACCCTTTGGACATAACTGCCGCTGAACATTCCTACATTTTCATTTTGCACGACCGGGGCGTTGACAGGGTGAATGTGTTTTGATTATGAAACATGGGGCACAGAGCGGTATTTCTAAGCATCCCTATCCACCCGCACTTCCACTCCCTTCGCAGTTTTTTTAAAACCTGAGTTTTCCAATGCTTTTTTAATGCAATTTTTCAAATCCGCTGAATTTCCGCACTTCACCATAACGCACAATCGATGCTTTTTCTGCACCACCGCCGCAAAAGGCTCCACCGGCCCCAGCACCACCGTACGGGCGGGCGCCCTTCCCCGCTCCGCGTCCCTTGCTGCCTGCCCTAACACCTCTGCCAAAAACCCCGCCGCTTTCTCCAGTTTTCCTTTATCCTTCGCCTGCAGTTTTATCTGCGCAATCTTGCAAAACGGCGGATAAAACGCCTCTTGCCGCTCCGTCAATTCCCACTTTGCAAAACCCAAATAGTCATGCGTGATAGCAAATTGCATAACGGGATTTTCTGGGCAAAAACTTTGTATAATCACCTGCGAATTTTCCAAAAAGCGCCCCGCTCTGCCGGCAACCTGTGTTAGCAATTGAAAATATCTTTCATTAGCGCGAAAATCGGGGAGCCCGCTGCCTATATCTGCACAGAGTATTCCCACAAGGGAAACATTGGGAAAATCGTGGCCTTTGGCTACCATTTGCGTTCCCAAAAGAACATTGTATTCCTTATCTCTGAATTTATGCAAAAGCTTTTCTATTTTCCCAATGCCTTGGGTAGTATCGCTATCTAGGCGAAGAACTTTTGCACTGGGCAGCCATTCTTTAATTTCCTCTTCTGCCTTCTCTATGCCGCTCCCCAAAAAAACAAAGTTATCCGAGCCACACCCGCATGGCATACTCTGCGGATAAAGCCGCCCGCAATAATGGCACATCAATCTATTATACTGCTTATGGTAAACAAGAGAAACCTTGCAATCCTTGCATTCTAAAGGCTCCCCGCATTCCTCGCAAATTCTGCTAGTGCTATGCCCCCTTCTATTCAATAAAATAATCGCCTGGTTTCCACCTGAAATTGTTTTTGCAAGTGCATCGCGTAAAACAGGCGAAAGCATTAAATCCTTATCTTGTTTTTTTCTCTGCTCTTTCATATCCACCACAAGCACCTTAGGCAGCGGCAAGCCCCCAGGCCGTGATTTCATCTCAATAAGTTTCAAATTCCCATTCTTCGCATGATTATAAGTTTCCATGCAAGGCGTAGCCGACCCCAAAACCACCAAGGCCCCATATTTATGCCCAATATGAAAAGCCATCTCCCGCACATTATACCTCGGCGCAGGATCTTGCTGCTTATAAGAAGCATCGTGTTCCTCATCAATAATAATCAATTCCGGTTCAAACGGTGCAAGGATTGCAGAGCGGGTGCCCATAAGGATTGGGGTATGGGGCTGGAGTAGCTTTTGCCAAGTTTCTCGTTTTTCTTTTGCTCCTAATTTTGAATGCAAAATTGGAATTTTTTGCCCTAAAAAATCCTCAAAACGTTTTTTGGTCTGCGGTGTCAAATTTATTTCCGGCACAAGAATTAACGTTTTCATTCCCAAATCCAACGCTTTCCGCACCAACTCCAAATAAACCCGAGTTTTACCGCTACCCGTAACGCCATGCAAAAGCGCACCACGAAAATTATATTCCCCTCTTGGGAGGGGTGCCGAAGGCGGGGTGGGTAGCAGTAACGTTGTAAGAATATCCAATGCTTTTTGTTGTTCGCATGTCAGTAATGGTGCTGTAGGCATATTCGCCTTGCATGATTCTCCAGCGGCAACGCCAGCTAGCCGCTTAGGTTCAGACAAATGAAACGCTGTTAATGCTTCTCCCAGTGAGCACATATAGTAAGATGCACACCAGCGGATTGTTTCTAAATAACGCTCAGAAAATACGTGGTTGGATTCATGGGCTATTGCAGGCTTCAATTTGAAATTCGGGAAGTTTTTGTGAACGGCAAAAACCAACGCAAGCGATGGTTTTTTGCGACCTCTAAGCGAAACCCAGACAAGAGAACCAGCTTTTATGTTTTCATTAACGCCAAAAGAAAGGGTTTCCAAAACGGTGTTTGGAATGCAAACATCCGCAATGGCAAAATAATTTTCTGCTGCTTTAGCCTCTGCAGTTTCCAAGTTTTTCTTCAGATCTAACCCTTTTTAATTCTTCCAAAAATCTTTGCAACAGCAGTTCTTGCCTGTATTTTTTCTCTCTGCCCTTTTTCATTGGGCTGTTTGCAGTTACATCGCTTTCTTCCCGAGTTGTAAACCTGAGTTTTGTCTCCCCGTTTTGTAAAAGTTCAACTTGCAAACGCAACACAGGAATTCTGTTGAATTTGCCAACTTCTTCGCTATAATTTATGCGAATTTCAAAGGCATCATCAATTTGTTCCTCAGATAAATCTTCTACAATAAAATTGAATATGCCTTTTTTTTGTATTGCTTCTGCATATTGAAAACGTGTATTATCGTCTAGGTTATTAACGCCAAACCACGCAAGAGGTGCGCTTGGGTTTGGCTTGGGAATAGTTTGCAGAGATGGCGGCGGAGCTTTTGAACACGCCAAAAAAGAGAGAACCGCCAAAAAAGCAATGAGTTTTTTCATCTAAACAAGCCCATAAACACTTCGCTATATTTAATAACCAAGCCCACAAACACAATGCTAACCACCGATATAAGCTTCATTAAAGTATTAAGCGAAGGACCGGATGTGTCTTTGAACGGATCGCCAACGGTGTCACCTGTTACAGCAGCTTTGTGTGCTTCAGAGCCTTTACCGCCGAAGTTTCCTTTTTCGATGAATTTTTTTGCATTGTCCCATGCGCCGCCGGAGTTATTTAAGAACGTTGCAAGCGGAAGCCCTGTTACTAAGCTACCAACAAGCAAACCAACAACACCTGGCACTCCTAAGAGCAAGCCTGTTAAAATAGGAACAAACACAGCCATTAGAGAAGGTGTTATCATTTCTTTTTGTGCGCCTAAAGTGCTAATTTCCACGCAGCGAGCATAGTCGGGCTTGCCGGTGCCGTCCATAATGCCTTTAATTTCGCGGAACTGACGGCGAACTTCTTCTACCATTGCGCCGGCCGCTCTACCCACTGCATGAATAGTCATTGAGCTAAACACAAATATTAACATTGCACCTATAAACATGCCACCGAGCAGCATTGGATTCATAAGTGTTAAGTTATATGCAGTCATAAAATCGGTTATATAGGCCTTTTGCGCAACCAAGCCCATAAGAGTTCCGTCTTCTGTTATTGCTCTTCCGCTATCTAGAACTCTAATGCCGGAATCGTTTGCAAAATGCTGTGCAAGATTTTCGTTATTGTTTGCAAATATAATGGAACCTGCTTTGAAAATCCCTTCTACGCTCTGGTTTGCTATTCTGCCGAGCCAAAGCTGTGTTTCGCCTATATAAGCGGCAAGAAGCGCCATAGCGGCTAAAGCGGCAGAACCTATGGCAAAGCCTTTGCCTGTAGCAGCGGTGGTGTTGCCGAGCATATCTAGTTCGTCTGTGCGCTTGCGAACCTCTGAAGGCAGCCCAGACATTTCTGCGTTTCCGCCAGCATTGTCTGCTATTGGGCCAAAAGCATCTGTGGCAAGGGTTATGCCAAGAGTTGAAAGCATTCCAACCGAAGCAAAGCCTATTCCATAAAGCCCAATTAATAAACCGCCATCGCTAAAACCACCAGCAAAAGCAAAAGCTAAAATAATGCCTATAACAACGCAAACAACGGGGAAGCCCACGCTTCTCATTCCAACGGAGATACCTTCTATTATGGCAGTTGCATGGCCTAGCTTAGCTTGTTCTGCTATGTGTTGCGTTGGCTTGTATGAATCGGAAGTATAGTATTCTGTAAATTGCCCTATTATAACTCCTACAATTAAGCCAGTGACTACGGAGCCAAAAATTCCCCATGTTATTATGCCCATGTTTGCTAAAACCGCAATTGCAATTAAAGTTAAAACCGAGCTGCCAAGCGTTCCGGTTAAAAGCGAGCGAAGCAAGTCTTTGGAGCCAGCATCTTCTTTTGTGCGAACAATCATTATGCCAGCAAGCGAAAATAAAATTCCAATAGCTGCAACCAGCATTGGGGCTATTATTGCGTATTCCATGCCAGGCACTTTAAGAACCGCCGCTCCAAGAGCTGCCGTTGCCAGTATTGAAACGCAGTAGCTTTCATAAAGATCTGCGCCCATTCCTGCTACATCGCCTACGTTATCGCCTACGTTATCTGCAATTGTTGCGGGATTGCGAGGATCGTCTTCGGGTATGTTGGCTTCTACTTTGCCAACCAAATCTGCGCCAACATCTGCGGCCTTTGTGTAAATTCCGCCGCCCACTCTGGCAAACAATGCTTGAACGCTTGCTCCCATGCCGAATGTCAGCATAACGGCGGTTATTTCAGTCATTTTCAAATAGTGGCAGTCAATGCCCATGCCGAATATGTTATTATCGTAAACAAAATTCAAAAACCAATACCATGCGGCAATATCTAGAAGGCCAAAGCCCACTACAACCATGCCCATTACCGCTCCGCCTCTAAAGGCGGTTTGCAAGCCGCTATTCAAGCTTTGAATAGCGCCGTTTGCCGTGCGAGAGCTTGCCTGCGTGGCTGCCTTCATTCCCAAGAAGCCGCAAAAACCGGAGAAGAAACCTCCCGATATAAATGCGATTGGAACGAAGGGATTTTGGACACCTAGCACAGCAAGCACCACCAGCATAAGTGATAAAATCACAAACACAAGCGACACTGTTTTGTACTGGCGTTTTAGATACGCCATAGCGCCTTCGCGCACATATTGCGCGATTTCTTTCATTCTCTGATTGCCTTCAGGCTTTTTCATTAAGCTTTTGTAAAAGAACAAAGCAGAAAGAAGAGCTATAATTGAAGAGGCGGGGACAATAAACCAAATTGAAGGAGTAGCATTTATCATAATGCGGTTAATGTAGAAATTTTTCGATGCCTATTTCGCCATTCCAAAATTAAGGCTTCTTGCTCCTCTTTTGAGAGCGAAAAGCTCTCTCTGCCCTGTTTTTGCATATAAATATCCAAATATGCCAGCAATACGCCTGCTGCGACTGAAACATTAAGGCTTTCTGTCATTCCGTATCGCGGCAAAATAAAGTGCTCATCTGCTTGCTCAAGCGTGTCGGGGTGGTTGCCTCTAAATTCTGCTCCTAG
>JAITFT010000170.1 GCA_031281155.1 Candidatus Fibrimonadaceae bacterium | reverse complement strand
AAAATAATCAGGGGCTTTTTCTTTGTTTAAATATAGAATCTTGCCCGCATCTATCCATTTCTCTAATTGACTTGCTCCTTTCGGATAAGCCGAAGTAATCACATTGAAATACATATCAGCGTCCCCTTTGCCCATTTCGATTATCACAAGAACGTTATTTTCTCCAATCTCTATTTTCGTTAGTACTGCGAAGCTTCCGAGCCTGCTTCCGCTGAATATAGCGATTGGGTCCCCAACTGCCTTCGGCAAATCCTTCAAATCCAAAACATCAAATCCATGCTTTTTTGCCTTTTTTATTAGTTTGTTGCCGTAAAATCTAATTGGTTTATCGCTGATCCCATTTTTCAATAAAACATCCGACGGCATGCCAAGCGCCAAGATTTTTCCATTTGCGTTTTCGGGTGTCAAATCCTGCAATCCTCTGTTGAACAGGTTGTTTGTTTGTTCTAGTTCCATTGTCTCGGAAAATAGAAAAGCGGCGAGGCTTGCAAGCTTCCAGTGGCGGCTTCATTTCCACCATATTTCCCCCTTTTCCAGAAAAATCACACCTTTTTCCAGAAAAACTTGCTTTTTTCAAAAAAATAATGTATATTTACTCTCAAATGAATAAATTTACTGGCAAAATAGGAATGCCCCGCATAGGGGACAGCCGCTGCACCCCCCCCCCCTAGCAAACGAGCTGGGTCGCGTCATGCGGAAAATTCAATCCCTCAACCAAGGAGAAAAATGAAACCCTCCCTAAAACTCACCGCTTTGCTTTTTGCGGCATTGCTAACTGTAGCTAATGCCCAAGACTACAACTGGTACAACGATCCAAATGCCCTCATTTATGAAATTTCATCAGCGGCGCAATTGCAAGCACTTGCCATTTTGGTTAACCAATCTACGCCTATTTCTTTTAATGGCAGAACGATTAAGCTTACTGGCGATATTGTTTTGAGCGGAAATTGGACACCGATAGGCAGTGGTGGTCGCCCTTTTCAGGGAGTTTTTGATGGGCAGGGTTATACTATTTCTGGACTGTCTGTTAGCACTGTTCAATATGCGGGTTTATTTGGTTATATTGGGACAAATGGACAAATAAAGAATATAAATGTTATCGCAGCAGATATTAGAGCACAAAACGCAAGTGGAACGAGTTATGCGGGCGGTCTTGCGGGTTATTATGCCTCATCAAAGCCTATAGAAAATTGTAGCATTCAGGCAAATTCCATCAGCAGCACTGGCAACAATAATGGCGGCAGTGGCACTACTAACTACAGCGGTGGTTTGGCTGGCTATATAAGTTCCGCTCTTACCATAGCCAACAGCTATGCAAGCGGAAGTGTCAGTAGCACCGGTAGCGGTAACGATGGCATTAGCTGCAGCGGCGGCTTAGTTGGCGGCGCAAATGCTACTCTTACCATAGCCAACAGCCACACAAACGGAAATGTCAGTAGTAGCGGTAGCGGCAGGAACGGTTATAGCTATGGTGGCGGTTTAGTTGGTTATGCAAATGTTGCTCTTACCATAGTCAACAGCTATACAAAAGGAAATGTCAGTAGCATCGGCGGCACAACACAAAGTGAAAGCATTAGCTACGGCGGCGGTTTAGTTGGTTATGCGAATGCCGCTCTTACTATAACCAATAGCTACACAAACGGAAATGTCAGTAGTCGCAGTAGAGCTAGCGGTGTCCGTGGTTACGGCGGTGGTTTAGTTGGTTATGCGACTAATGGTGCTGTTCTTACCATATCCAACAGCTACGCAAGCGGGAATGTCCATGGTAGTGGTGGTTCGGGTGCTGGTCGCGGCTTCAGCGGCGGTTTAGTTGGTTATGCGACTAATGGTGCTATTACCAACAGTTACGCAAGCGGAACAATAACAGCAGCAGGGGGAACAACATCATATAGCGGTGGTATTTTTGGTGCTCATGAGAATGTAACAAGTTCATCTGTGTATTATAAAACTGAAGGTGTCAGCCAGCCAACAGGCTTTGGCTCTGCAAGTGGAATCACAGGACTTTCTAGTACCAATATGAGAATGAAAGCATTTTTTATTAACTGGGATTTTGACAGTATTTGGAACATTGTAGAGGGCGTTACCTATCCATATTTAGGAAGCAGTAGCAGCACCGAAACGTCGAGCAGTAGCAGCGCCGAAACGCCAAGCAGCAGCAGCGCCGAAACGCCAAGCAGCAGCAGCGCCGAAACACCGAGCAGCAGCAGCGCCGAAACACCGAGCAGCAGCAGCGCCGAAACACCGAGCAGCAGCAGCGCTGAAACACCGAGCAGCAGTAGCAGCATCAATGTGCCAAGCAGTAGCAGCGCCGAAACACCGAGCAGCAGTAGCAGCATCAATGCGCCAAGCAGCAGCAGCGCCGAAGCACTGAGCAGCAGCAGCGCTGAAACACCGAGCAGCAGTAGTAGCCAAGATATCACATCTATTAACTCAGGTGTAGGTTCCAAAGGTTCTACAGAAGCTCGCCAGCTCGCTTCCTCGGTTCAGACATACTACAACCTAAAAGGGACACCTGTTGGCACCATAAAGCCTACAATTCCGGGCGTGTATATTGAGAAGCATGGCGGGCAAATGAGGAAAATAGTGGTGCATTAAAGAAGTTCCCAAGCAGAGCTTGGGGCTGTGAAATCTTTCTATCTTCCCCTAATGTCTCGGACTGCTTCAAAAAGAAAAAGAAAAACTAAAAAACAGCGCGCTAAAACTGAAACCATGGCTATTCTTGCCGAACAGGAAGAACAAGGCGGCAGAGTTAGGTCCATTGCGTTGTTGATTATTCTGTCTATTATATTTATCCCTTCATTGTTTTCGCTGGTTGGAGCCGTGTTTGCAGAGCCAGGCATGGATAGAAATCTTTTTGGGCCTTATGCGGCAAAGTTGGCGTATATTGAGCTTAATCTATTTGGCCCTGCGCCGCTCGTTCTGCTTATGGCAGTTTTGGCATCTCTTATAGCGTGGCTGCTCAGGCTTTCCTTTCTTCCCTTTGGGCACTACGCATTCGGTTTCTTTTTGCTCTATGCATTTGTTAGCACAATACTCGCCATAAGCATGCCGGATATTCTGAAAGAAGCCCCGCTGAAATTTGAAACAGCATCGCGAGAATACGCAGGCTTTGTTGGTTTGTTTTTAGCAAAAAGAGCCATACCGCCAATTTTCGGGCAAGACACAGACGGTCTCTTTATATGCTGCGTTTTGGGTATAATGGCAACGTCTTTCTGCTTTGGATTGCGGGTAAATCATGTAGCGGCTTTTGCAAAAAAAATGAAATTGATCTTTCAAAAAATTCTCTATAACCTTGATTTCATCGGAAAAAAACCAGCAATAACAACAATAATCCAAGTACCAGACACCAGCGATTTCACAGCGGTAAAACTTGGCTCAATTAAACCTGCAAAAGACTCCCCTTTCGGAAAACAAAAAAAGCAAGATTTCACAGCGGCAACCAAAGAAAGCGATGAGCAAAAAGATGAAACCGTTATCGATGCCGTAGAAAAACTAAAGCAAGAACTAGCCCTCGCCACAGACCCAATGGAAATCCGCAGCCTGCGCGATAAAATCGCCGACTACCAACGCATAAAAGACATAAACGAATGGGAAGACATAAAAAGCAACGAGCTTAGGATAGAAGGTTTGGATAGAGAACGCAGAGTGGAAACTAGCGAAGAGTTGAGAGTGGATAATATTGAAGAATCATTGACTAATGAAGAAACTGAATTGCAAGAGCATTCCTCATCTCCACTCCCTACTCCCTACTCCCCATTCCCTATAGAATACGACGAATACCGCATTCCGTTGCTAGCGGAAATTTTGGGATCGGTGCCGGAGCAGACTGTGGATTATACCAAAGAGGAGCTTGAGAGAATAGGCAAAGACATTGAGTCGCAGCTGATTAACTTTAAGGTTAAGGGCAAAGTTACGGGCATTATGACCGGGCCTGTGATTACTCGCTTTGAAATAGAGCCTGGGCCTGGAGTGAAGGTTTCCCGGTTTGAAAGCCTGGCAGACGATTTGGCTTTAACGCTCAGAACCGCTTCGGTTAGGGTTATATCTTCAATACCTGGCAAGTCTGCCGTTGGCATAGAGATTCCAAACCGCAAACCGCAAATTGTTTTTTGCAAGGAAATTCTGGAGTCGCCAAAATTTACCAAAGACCCGAAGAAAATACAAGTGGTGCTCGGCAAAGATATAATGGGAGATGCCTTTGTAACCGACCTTACCAGAACGCCGCACCTGCTCATAGCGGGGCAAACCGGAGCGGGAAAATCCGTGTGCATTAACGTGCTTTTGGCAAGCATTCTGTTTAGCAAAACACCCGATGAAGTTCGGCTGATTTTGGTTGATCCAAAAGTTGTGGAGCTTGCGATGTACAAAGACATTCCGCATCTTTTGCATTCTGTTATTACCTCGCCAGAGGTGGCAGTGCAGGCTCTAAAGTGGCTCTGCATTGAAATGGATAGGCGCTATGGAGTTTTGGCGTCGGCGCGGGTTAGGAATATAGAGGGCTTTAACGACAAGTTCAAAGCAGGCGAGCTTGGGGAAGAAGTTCCCGAAGAAGAAAATAAGCAAATGCCTTTTATAGTTGTGATTATAGATGAGCTTGCAGACCTTATGATGACGGCCGGCAAGGAAATAGAAACGAGCATTGCCCGCATAGCGCAAAAAGCCAGAGCTGTAGGCATTCATTTGGTTTTGGCAACCCAAAGACCTTCTGTAAATGTGATAACAGGCGTAATAAAGGCAAACTTGCCCTCTCGCATTAGTTTCAAGGTAGCCTCCTATATAGACTCTAAAACAATTTTAGATGGCATTGGCGCAGAGAAGCTGCTGGGCAAAGGCGATATGCTTTTCCGCTCAAACGATAACCCCGAACCAGTGCGCATTCACGGGGCCTTCTTAAAAGATGCCGAGGTGGAGAACCTTGCAAATGCTTGTTCCAACCAAAATGTGCACTTTGAGAGAGTAGAGTCCTTTGATATAGGCGATGCGGAATTTGATGATGAATTCAGAAATACCCCGGTTAAAAGCAAGGATCCTTTATTTTGGGAAGCCGCACGTATAGGCTTGGAGGCAGGGGAACTTTCCATAAGCACCCTGCAGAGGAGGCTCAGCATAGGCTTTGCGCGTGCCGGAAAAATCATGGATCAGCTCACCATGGAGGGCATTTGCGGCAAACCAAACGGCAGCAAGCCTAGAAAAATGCTTATGGACGAGGAAATGATTAATAATTTGGAGAGAAGGTAGAAAATTACTATGCTTATACTCACTCCAGCACCTTAATAAGCATCCCGCCATTCTTCTTCGCCTCTTTCACCAACAGCCTCTGCCCTTGCCGCTTCAAAAGCTCGTTGACTTCCAAAAGTTCAGTGATTTTATTTTCAAAACAGAATTTCAAAATCAAATCACGCTTTATGCAATCTCCAAAAGCATAACCTGCATAGCTTAGTAAAGATTCTGCTTCTTCAACGGAAGCTTCAAGTGCAAGGGCAAATTTAAATACAGTATCTTTTGATGGGACAAAGTCTCCGTCAAAAATTTTGTGAAATATTTGCTTTGAAACAAGTGCTTTTTTATAAAGTTCGGGAAACTTTTGTTCTTTGCCTGTTTTACCCTCTGCCCCTTTCTTTAAGTCATGTAGTATGTGAAAGAATATTTTTTTATTTTTCAAAAAAGCTTCAAGTGCCAAATTTTCTTCGCTTTCACTTGTCTCTTTTGAAGTTGAAAAACCTCCTAGCGGACGAATTTTGCTTTTGCTATCTTCCTCTGTTTTGTCCGTTAGCCAAGGCCCTTCGTATTTTTTCAAATACTCATTTAGTTTATTGAAAATAATCTTCGAAAGCATTGTAAAAACCTCGTTTCTGAAATGTTGCAAAGAGAAAATATAAAAACAAATAGTATCTATGTAACGTAAAGTTTAGAAGCTTGAGGTGGCAGTGCAGGCTCTAAGGCGAGCTTGGGGTGGAAGTTCCTAGTTTCAAGAGAGCCTCCTATATAGGCTTGGAAGCTGGGGAACTTTCCATAAGCACCCTGCAGAGGAGGCTCAGAGTCCAGAAAAATGCTTATGGACGAGGAAATGATTAATAATTTGGAAAAAAGGTAGATTAAAAGCAACTAATCGCCAAAAAAAAATGTATATTTGCAGCATGGTTAAATTATTTCCCATAATATTGGTTTTGCTTTTATTCTGTCAAGACATTTGGGCGCAAAGAGCGCGAGAAGATGATCGTGCCGCTCGCAGGCAGTGGGAAGAAGACCAACGCGCAGATGAATACGCAACCAGCCTTAGGCGCAGAGACTGGTTGAAAGACCGCCTTATTTTGGAACTGGGAATGGGCTCAAAATTCCCTGCCATGGGTGCAAACTGGGTAGGCTTTGGTGCAGGCGTTGAGTACATAACTCAATGGCACGTTTCCGGCTTCCTAACCGCCGGCTTTATACCCGCACAGGAAGACCCTGTATTCAACGATAAGAACGAACTAACACACTACAGTTTAGAAGGCGGAATGGGTTGGCGCTTGGGCGTTGCTTACTATATGTTCCCAAAAAGCCCAATACATTTGGGTTTGCAACTATCTTACGGAACCGTATTTTTTGACCACGAAGCCGAACCAGATAATCCTGAAACAGGGGTTCGTGCCATACTACCTTGCCGAGGCTTTGAATTTGGTCTAAGCATTACTTATTTAACCGATCAATGGTACTTTTTGCAAGCCATGGTTGGCATGTATTACATAGGCAATGGGCTAAAGGATAATCCTAATTATAGCGGCGGCATTTTAGTAAACGACTCTTGGAGAAAAGACGAGCGTACCGAAAAAATTGTTTCAAGGGTAACGGAGAATGCCAAAAATCCAGATTATGCTATTCCGCCTTATGGAATTGTTTTCGGAATAGGCATAGGCTTTGCGTTCCCAGAATTCTTCCCAGACGACACCGAAATTCGCCGCAGAGAACGCGAAGATCGTTCAAAGCAAAATGTTCGCCCTGGCTCCGGAGCTTCAAGGCCAGCAGCAAGGCCGGCACAACAACAAAGGCCAACGCAACAAAGGCCAGCAAGGCCAGCGCAGCCAGTTGAAGAATACGATGATTTTTAATTCATTTTTTTAAGTTCAGCCTGTGCCTGCAAAGCTCTTGGGCTTCTTGGGTAGAATTCTTGGACTTTGCGGAAGGCTGTTGCCGCATGTTCCCGGCTTCCCATTCTTAGCAAACAAATTCCAATTTGAAATTGAGCATCGGCTTGCTTTATGGATTCGGGGTAGAAGAATACTTTTTCAAAAGCGGATATGGCGAGGGCAAAGTTGCCTAGCTTCATTTGCGATTCGCCTGCCCAATACCAGGCGGGGCCTGCCCAGTCGCTTCTTGGATAAAGAACCGTTACCTTTTCAAATTGCTTTGCTGCCGCTTCGTAATTTTTTTGGTTGAACAGAAATTGAGCTTTGTCATATTCGGGGGGAACCGGGCCTGCTGCATCTGGAGCTCTTTGGCGGCTTGGGTTAACCAATGGAACGTGATTTTGGTTTTCCAAGAATTTGCGCAAAAAAGTGACCTCTTCTCTTAGGAGAGCTATTTGCAATTGATTTTCGCTAATTAAAGCTATAGGCAAGATATAAGTAAGGCTATCTAGCAAGTCTATGCGTTTAGACAAGAAATCCAAATGCTTGGCCATGGCGGCAAGCCGCTCTGAATTCGTAGATTCTGCCTCCGAAGTCTCTTTAGGAGTGTCGGCTGACGCCGATTTTTTAGACGAGGCACAACTCATAAGAAGGCAAGGCAGCAAAAGGAGTAAGAGGGACTTTTTCATATTGGGGTAAGGTAGAAAATTTTTTGCACATGCAATGTGCCCTTACATTTTCTACCTTACCCGCCATGAAAGGTATTCTTTTAGCAGGTGGCGCAGGGTCCAGGCTTTACCCTTTAAGCGCAGTTGCAAGCAAACAATTGCAGCCAGTTTACGATAAGCCTATTGTTTATTACCCGCTCTCTACCTTGATGCTGGGCGGAATACGGGATATTATGCTTATAAGCACTCCTGTTGATATTCCACGCTTTCAAGACTTGCTCGGCAATGGCAGTCAGTGGGGCATAAAAATTCAATATGCCGTTCAACCCAAACCAGAGGGCATAGCTCAGGCCTTTCTTATTGCCGATGACTTTATAAAAGACGAAGCCTGCACATTGATTTTAGGCGATAATATTTTCCACGGAGCCTTTGATTTATACGGCATAATGGCAAAAACGGAAAATTTTACGGGAGCGCGTATTTTGGGTTATGCCGTTCACGACCCAGAAAGATACGGCGTTGTTGAGTTTAACGATGAAGGCAAGGCTTTGTCTCTAGAAGAAAAGCCCGCAAAGCCAAAAAGCAAATATGCTGTGCCGGGCCTTTATGTTTACGACAAAACCGTTTTGAATAAAGCCAAAGCTTTAAAACCAAGCGCAAGAGGCGAACTTGAAATCACAGATATAAACAAAATCTATTTGCAAGAAGGAACTTTATTTGTGAAAAAAATAGGCAGAGGAGTTGCATGGCTGGATACCGGCACTCACGCTTCACTTTTGGAAGCGAGCAATTTTGTATATACCTTGGAATCGCGACAGGGCTTGAAGATAGCTTGCTTGGAGGAAATCGCTGTGGAACGCGGTTTTGTCGGTTGGGAAAAAATGAAAGAGCACTTGGAATGCAACATGCCAAAGTGCCCTTATAGAGATTATATATTCAAAAGGTTTGAGTAATGCTCGCAAAACTCGTAGCTTTTATAATCGCTCCGCAGAATTTTGAAGATGCCTGGCTAAAGGAACTTTCCAGTTGCTTTGGCGAAATAGATTATAAAGGCAGCTTTTTTCCTTTTTGCAAAACCGATTATTACAAAGCAGAAATGGGCGAAAATTTACAAAGATGCGTTATTTCTTTTAAAGATTTAATTGCTCCGGAACGCATACCCGCATACAAAAGCAAAGCTATAAATATTGAGAATAAATTAAAGAATGCACAAGGCGGCCGTATTCTAAACATAGATGTAGGTTATATGGACACAGACAAAGTGGTTCTGCCTTCGGTAAAACGAGGCCCGTTCAAGCTATACGCCGGCGATGGTTTTTGGCTAGACATGGTTTTGACCTACGCCAAAGGAGATTTTAAACCAACCGCTTGGGCCTTTGCAGATTTCAAGGAAAATCCATACAAACGCGATTTGGTTTTGATTAGGGAGAGGTACAAGGGCTCACCACACATTTCCCCCTATCGCTTATGCTAAAATACTCCATCAAAAGAATTTTGCTGATATTTCCTACAATGCTCGGAATTTCTTTTGTCTGCTTTTTACTAGTTCAGCTTGTGCCGGGCGGGCCTGTTGAAGAAATGATTTCAAAAGCACAGAGCGCAGCGAATATGAAGGGCGGCTCGCATGCCCTGACTCAGGAGCAGATCGATCAAATAAAAGCTTATTACGGTTTTGACAAGCCTTTAATGGAACGCTATTTCACCTGGCTTTGGAAAGTTTTGCATTTGGATTTCGGAAACAGTTTTGCCTATGGCGAACCCGCATGGAAAGTAATATCTTCCAGATTTCCTATTTCGCTGTTTTTTGGAGTGACTTCATTCTTTATATCTTATTTGATTTGCATTCCATTAGGGCTTGCCAAGGCGGTGAAAAACGGTTCAAAATTTGATTCCGTAACCAGTGCGTTTATGTTCTCTGGCTATGTTGTGCCCGGCTATGCGCTTGGCATTTTGCTGATTGTTTTTTTGGCAGGCGGTTCTTTCTTAAACCTGTTCCCTTTGGGCGGGCTCACCTCCGATAATTTTGAATACCTTTCCTTAGGCGGGAAAATTCTGGATTTGGCTCATCATTTATTTTTGCCGTTCCTTTGCTATATTTTGGCGGAGTTTGCTTTTTTAACCCTTCTTATGAAAAATTCCGTTTTGGAAGAATTGGGCAAAGACTATATGCGCACCGCCTTAGCAAAGGGGCTTTCGTTTAAAGAGGCTTTGTTCAAGCACGCTCTTAGAAACGCACTTATTCCCCTAGCTACCAGAATGAGCGAAATTTTTACCCTTATGTTTGCGGGCGCTCTTTTAATTGAAAAAGTTTTCGACATAGACGGTATGGGACTTTTATATTACAACGCAATGATGCACAGGGACTACAACGTTGTTCTGGGCATAATTATGCTTTCCTGTTTTATGGCTATGCTTGGAAGGCTGTTCAGCGATTTGCTTTACGGATTTATAGACCCAAGGATTAAGCTAGGGTAAATTTGCATTTTTTGGGCAGTGGGTTTATTCAATTCCTCAATTCCCATAAAATCCCATAAGCAAACCTAATGCCAGGCGGGGCGTAGCCGACCGCTGGCATCATAAGGCTGTGATTCATATTCTCAATTTTTGCGTAAAGAATAAATTCCTGTATTTGCATAGAGCTTTTGAAATTAAGAGAGAGGTATTTATTCAGCAGAACAGGGTGGGCAATGCTATCGTTTTCCAAAGCATATTCCCATTTATCGCCAAACCAGTCTGCATCGAATTGCACGGTAACCTTTAAGCGGTCTTCCACAAAACGATTGCTCCAATAAACCGCTCCCTTGTAGTAGCGAGAAGGAATTGAAGTTAGTATAGTTCGCGAAAGAACCTTGCCTTGCTCAGCATAAAAACGCCAGTTCCCTAGCTCAAATCCAATCTGCCAAAATAGCTCGTTATTTTCTATCCCCCTAGCATTTGTCCACTTAAACGCCGAATCTGCAGGGAGTGTATCTGAAGAAAGCCACCAAGATGGTATAATTGATTTTTCGTTTACTTCGCGGCGAAACCCTGCCGTATAGAAAAAATGCTCACTCAGCTTATATGTTAAATTCGTTTCAAATCTTTGCCTTTCTTCCGCTTTTAATTCCTTGTTTGGAAACGCTATTCTGCCTGTTCGCAAAATATGCGTTTCATGAAAATCTGGAAATCTCGTATCTTTTTGATAATCGCCGCTCAGCCGCAAATGCCAGGGCAAAAAGAAAGTCAAGCCCAAGTGAAATGCAGGCGCCCAATCCACAGAATCAAAAGCAGATGCATTTCTCTGCAAACCGCCTTCGCCTCTTAACGCTACTTTCCACAAAGAATCATTTATGCCAAGCCCAACCAACTGCCTGTCTTGATAAAGCGAGGAATCGGGCGCTCTCAAATATTCATAGCGAACATTCATATAGGGGTTTAAGAAAGCTTTGTGCGAAATTCTGCTTTCACCCGTTTGCGCATTGTATTTTTCAGTAACCTCGCTTGGGAAATAAATGCTCATTGAGTCTAATCTTGAAAATTTGAAATCCTGCTCTGCAAATCGGTGAGACAGGCTCAATTCCCAATTCGGTAAAAATCTATAATTCCAAAGCAGTCTGTAGAAATTCGCCCCGCCTTTAATATTATACGGGTTTTGCGAAAATACTATTGAAGAACCATCATCTCTTGTAAACAAATCCCTTGTTGCGTCATCGCTGTTCAGCCATAGAAAACTCATTTGCGTTGTTATGCTTGAGTGTGGAAATATCCAGGTAATCGCTGGGAGTGCATGGAAGGAATCATAGGCTAAATTTCTGCCTACAAATGGAACGCTGGTGGAATCTCTTTTCAGCGTTCCAGTATAAAGTTGGTGAACAACATCTTGATAATAAAAATTCCCGCTTCTAGGAACCGAGCTTGCGGCAAGCCCCAGCGAAAAAACTATTGAATCCAAAAGCTGCCTGTTGAAGCCCAGCTTAAAAGCGTTGCCGTCTAGGCCATAACGCTCCCATAATAATTTGGTTACCGGCGTATCCACTGGGTTGTAATTTTCTTTGAAAATCAAATTTCCATTGTTTGCATTCAGCGAAAGCCCATAGCGTTCATAAACTGGCGGGGGCGTATAAAGCCCGGCAAACCCAAGCGGCAACCTCCGTGCCGGCTCTGAGAACCCCATAACATCTGCGCCGGCATCGGGCAAGCCCATAACTGAAATCCCATTTACCCAATAAGCCCTTCCGCCCTCCAAATCGTATTCCTTCGCCAACACCCCTCGCTCCGCACGAGCATAGCGAGCAATGGATGTTTCTTCGCTGTGGGCTGTGGAGGGGAGGGTGAAGAGAAAGAGAGTGAGGAGAGTGAAAATAATCATTTTTTTTTGCTTTGCAGAACTTCTTTGCTTGGGACTACCCCGGCAGTCGCCGCTTGCGACTGCCACCCCTTCACTAGTGAAGGGGAAGTTGCTAAATTCATTTTCTAATTTTTTCATAACTTCATTTAAATTTTTAAATACATCTCTAACTTTTATGCGTATAACTTTTAATCCTAAATTTTTTAAATACTCTTCTCTTGCTGCATCGTATTCTTTTTTGTAATTGTGACTTGAACCATCTACTTCGATAATGGTTTTGCGTTTTGTACAATAGAAATCAACAATAAAATTTCCTATAACTTTTTGCCTGTCAAAATCCAAACCTAAAAAACGTTTATTTTTAAGTCTATTCCATAATTTCATTTCATGCCAATACCCCGCCTTACGAAGCTCTGCTGCTCTAGCTTTCAATTTAGGATTATACGGCAATTTTTGAGATTTTGAGAAATGTATTTGTGCTCCGGCCCCTTCACTAGTGAAGGGGTGGCAGTCGCCGCTTGCGACTGACGGGGTAGTAAAAACACTTTCGCTGTGAGAAAAAGAATGTTGCTTCACGCTAGAATACCGTTAATTCAAAGGATATTTAACGAAAAAATCCCTTATTTTAGCTATGCCTTCTGGTGGCACTTCAATAGATAAGCCTTGAACTTGTATTTTCAATGATTTGCTGTTTTTTAGAGCCTGGGTTGTTTTGTCTGTTAAAATAAAATTAAATTTTTCTGTGACTCTTTCAAAACCGTTTCTGACATATTCATAGTGTATGGCTCTGCTGTCAACCAAGGTAATTGCTTCATTACTATCTATCTCCAAATTCATGCCTTCTATAATAGGCTGGTTTATAAAAGGGCGGTTGAGCCTGTCGTAGTTCAGTTTAATTGCATAATATGAAATGTCATTTTCTTTGTGCCAGTTAAGCGTAATGGTGCGGTTATTGTTTTTATGCAATGCTATTGAGCTTATGTACCAAATACCCTCGTTGGTTCTATATCCTTCTTCTGTAATTGTATAAAGCGAAGAAATATAAGGGTTCGCATACCCAGAGGACAAAAGGCAAAAAAACAGCAAAGCTAAAATTTTTTTCATAAGCGACCGCAAAAAATGACATTTTAATTTTTCATTTACACTTTAAACTTATTGACCGTGCTTTTTAAATCACCCGCAATTTTTGACAACTCGCCAGAGCTTTGCTGCACTTGAGTTGCGCTCGCAGTGCTCTCTTTAGCAGCATTGTTAATGCCAGCTACATTATGGCTAACATCGCTTGCGCCCTTTGCCGCTTCGCCTGCATTGCGAGCAATGTCGTGGCTGCCTTTAGCGACTTCGCTTATAGCGCTGGCAACGCGCTTTGCACCTAAATTTGCCTGGGCAACATTGCTGGCTATTTCATTGCTGGCCTTTGTCTGCTGGTCAACGTAGCTGGCAATAGCTTCTACGCTTTGGTTAATTCTAGCGATAATATCGGAAACGTCTTGTATTACGGTTACAGCGTTATTTGTTTCGCCTTGAATACCGTCTATTCTCCGGGCAATGTCTTCTGCGCTTTGAGCACTCTGGTTTGCAAGTTCTTTAATTTCAGCAGCAACAACTGCAAAACCCTTGCCCGCCTCGCCTGCGCTTGCGGCCTCAATGGTTGCATTCAACGCAAGCAAATTCGTTTTGTCGGCTATCTTCTTTATAACATCGGTAACCTGCCCAATTTCTTTGGCGGCAACTCCAAGCTT
>JAITFT010000096.1 GCA_031281155.1 Candidatus Fibrimonadaceae bacterium | reverse complement strand
AACAACTTGCTTTATGTGGACAAAAGCATGTTCATAGAGCATTTTATGGGCAACCCAAGCGATGTTCTTTTAATCACCCGCCCGCGCAGAATGGGCAAAAGCCTCAACATGAACATGCTCGCAGAATTTTTGGACAGCAAAAAAAACTCCGCGCATTTGTTCAAGGGCTTGAAGATAGAAAAGAGAAAAGCGTTCAAAGAGCATTTGAATAAATATCCTGTGATTTATTTGAGCTTCAAAAATTTTAGCCCAACTTACTATAAAACTACTCTTCGCGCTCAATTAATTGACCATATAAACAAGTACTTGAGCCCAAAGCAATATACCGAGCAGATCAAAGAAATTGTTAAAAATAAAAAAAATGAGAACGAAATAAACCTGCGCATACTTACCGAAAACCTGCACCTTGCACTAGGGGTCAAACCTGTAATTCTAATCGACGAATACGACCGCCTTCTTATGGACTGCCTGCACAAACCGAACTACGAGGAAATAAGGAATTATTTATCCCAAGTTTTTGAATTCGCATTTAAAGACAATCCGCATATCGAGAAGGTTTTGCTAACTGGCATTTTAAGAATCAGCCAGGAAAGCATGTTCAGCAAATTAAACAATGTCAAGGTTTTCGATGTATTTGCCAAAAGCGAATTCGATGAGGATTTTGGGTTAACGCAGAAAGAAGTGAAAGCTCTTGTTGAGCCAAAGGATTTTAAGATTGTCAAGAAATGGTACGACGGAATCCGCGTAGGAAATTCCTATGTATTTTACATTTTCTCCGTTATGAATTTTTTATACGAAAATGAAATTTCCAATTACTGGGGCCAGAGCGGCACCATAAACCTGCTTGGCGATTTGCTCACTCAAAGCAAGGCTTTGTGCCTAGGCGAGGCGGTGAAAAAGTTTGGCAACACGTTTACTACAGAGCTTGACCCAAGGGTCTCGCTGAAAGAACTTTTTGCCGACAAAGCAGATAAATATTACTTTGCCCTTGCCGTGCAGGCCGGCTATCTTTCATGGGATGAAGAAGCAGTAGGCAGCAATCCCAGAAAGAGGCTTTACAAACTGCGCGTTCCCAATGAAGAATTAATGATGGTTTGGGAGGAATATATTCTAAGCTCCATTGTGAAGAAAGAAGAGCAGAGCCAATTGGCGGAAATTTTTGAGAAAATAGACGATGCCAATTATTTTAACAGGGAATTAACACGACTCCTCTCTTTCAAGCTTTCTTATTTTGATTTGCACGATAATTTGGAAAAAACCTACCACGGTTTTGTTTTGGGTTTAATGGTTGCTCTTGGCTTTGATGTCCGCTCTAATAATGCGGCAGGTTTTGGTCGGTACGATCTGTTTATTGAGTCCAAAAAATGGACAGCTACGATAGAGTTCAAGGTTTCCAAAACTGCAAGGGGCATAAAGGAAGCGATCAAGGATGCCTTGGCTCAGATAAAGGAGCAAAAATACCTCGCTGCTGCAAGCAAAAAGAAGCCTGCCTATATCATTGGAGTGGGCGTGCATAAGAATGACGCTGAGGTTGTATGCGAGAGGGCGTGGTAGCCTCCACACCCCATATCCTACGCTCTGCGATTAAATCCCTGATACTGGGTTCAGCAAACTTTCATTTATAACAAAGAAAGAACCATGGTAATATCTATCCAATAGATGAATTGCTGTCCTTGAATTTGACCAATCTTTTTTCACGCCGATTGTAGCGAGGCCTCTGGTCAAAAGCATTATGCTTTCGGGCAAATCAAATTTCCAACGCAACTCGTCCCATCTGAAAATCATAATGGGAACTCTTGGACTCCCTGCGAGCCCTCGGCTTCCCCTGTCATTTCTTATTTCAAAAGGGCCCATCCTTAAATCTTTTGCACGGCGCAGAATTCCCATTTCGCCAATCGCAAAGCGGAGCATTCTAAAATCTGGGTATTCCGATAGCACATTTTCTCTGAGAAGCATGCGGTAAGTCACTATAACCAGAATTTCGTGGAAAGGGCGTTGCTCAACGAGCGCGCTGTCTTCGTAAAGGGCGGCTTGCTCCATGGCCTCCAGCCAAAAGCGGGAGTTGTCTGTTAGCAAAAGCATAACGCTATCGGGAACAGCGGTTCTTGCGGAAATATTCAGCAAAGTATTGTAAGCAGCTTCCAATTGCTGCATCTGCTGCTGTGGATCAATTTCCGTTTGCGGTTTTGTGGAAACGCAAGAGCTTAAGGTAATAAAAATCAGGGCGATTAAATGCGGCATTCGCTCAATTTAGAAAATTTCTTCTCTATCCAGCAGTTGCTCCAACCAAAAAACGTTGACGTGCGAACTATATCCGCAACGCTTTTGCGGCTTATTTTTGCGCGCTTATTCGGTTCAAAAATAATGCTGCCATCGCCTATAACCCGCAGATTATCGGCAGCCATTAGGCTCGGCCACAAACAGAACAAGCGAATTTGGTAATTTATGCGAGGCAAGGTTTTGATGTATTCTTTTGCCTCTTTTAAATGTTTTGCCGCCTTTGCCAGCATTTCGCCAACAACGGCATTTTTACTTTCTTGCGGAGTTTGCGGTGAAAAAAGTTCCTGCACGGAATTTATTCCATGCTTGCGGCAGTATTCCATTGGCACAAAACAAACGCGCCTGGAGGAATCGTCTTGAATATCTTTTATAATGTTCACAATCTGCAATGCCAAGCCAAATGAAACGGCAAGCGAGCGAAGCTTTTTCTTTTTTTTCTCGTTTAATAATTTTCCATTTATGCAGAATAACTCCGTTAGCATATTACCAACGAGACCTGCCACATAATAGCAATATCTATCTAAATCATTTTCGCTTTCAATATAAAACCAGCCTTCGTGCCGCTCGCTTTGCATTTTCGAGAATGCAGCCATGCCCTCGCACATTTCAGCAACTGCGTTCTTTATCGCATTTCTAACCTGCTCCGGAAACTCCAAAAGCAGAGGGATAACCGAGGAAGCATTTCGGCACAGAGCGATGTCGTCTTTTTCGCTTTCCTTCCAATTCTTTGGCAGGGCTTTTTGAAATTCCTCCGCAGCATTGCCGCCTTGATTGAGCGAATTGGAAAATATTTTCAGGAGTTTTGTTTTTTCGCCGGCGGATAGCTCTGGGTCGTCTTCTATGGTGTCTGCTATTCGCATATAGAGGTATGCAAGCAATACAGGCTTTCTTAAATTTTTCCCCAGCACTCTGATATTTAGAGCGAATGTTCGGGATACTTTATCGAGAGCATCTTCTGCATACTTCCAAGCGTTCACAGCATAGCTTCTCCCTTTAAGAACGATCTCAGCCTGCCTCGTTTATCTGCCTGTCTAAGGTCGTTATGGTGTTGCCACTGTGCTTTGGATAGAAGCTCGCTGTCTGAAACTTCATCGCCTTTGGATAGCGCATGGTTTGCCAGCTGCGTGTAAATTTGGAAATACATATTCTGCTGCAAGCGAATAATTTCTTTTGTGCTTAGCTGGCTGATTTTCATGCCAATGAAGAACGAAAGCCCCAGCCCTATTGCCATTGAAGCTGCGTAATCGAAGAAGTAAAGCATGGCAGCAGCACCAAGCAGGTTGCCTGCCCAAAACAGGAGCAAGCTAACAGCACGGATAGCTCCCTTCTTTTTTCCTTTCCAGTAAATTGGCAAATACGGCCAAACCTTGCCATTCCTGATTATCTTCTCTAAAGCAGCCGGGTAATCTAAAAAACGGCACCAAAAGAAATAGCTAATCCAGATAAGCACAGGAATATAAAAAAGAGAACCGACCCCTTTAACAGTTTCCAAAAAGAATTGAAGATTTAGATCCACGAAGGTTAATATAGAAATTTCTACATTAATTGTTCCATCATGGAAATATCGCCTCAATATAGATTTGATACTTTTGCAGAAGTAGAGTCGTCTAGCTTGGCTTTTGCTGCTGCGAATGCTGTTGCTGAAGGAAACGACTCGCTTGGCAATCCTTTGGTTTTTGTTGGGGAAACAGGGCTGGGCAAAACTCATCTGCTGCATTCAATAGCGAACGCTTCTAAAGCTAAAAATCCGAACTTGAGAATTATCAGCACAACCGCTTTGGAGTTTTATCAGGAATATGTTAAAAATTTAAGGCTGAAAAATGAAAACCCCGAACTTATAGACAATATGTCCTCAAAATTTCGCAACGCAGATATGCTTATATTAGACGATTTGCAAAACATTAGAAACAAAACCGAATCTCAGCACGAACTGCTTCAAATCTTCAACTCTCTGCTGCTGGCTGGCAAGCCCATAATCGTAGCCTCTCAACTGCCTATTGCAAACATTGACAACTTAAACGAATCGCTTCGCTCTCGCTTGGTGGGCGGCTTGTCCGTTAAGTTTTCCGTGCCAAAATTTGTGGACAGGCTCGCAATTCTGCGAAAAAAATGTGCTGCTCATTTAAACATTGACGAAAATATTCTGTTGTTCCTAGCAGAAAGAACAAGCGGCACTGTGCGTGATTTAGAAGGAATAGTCAGTGGGCTTAAACTCAGGGTTGATCAGAAAAATAAAAATGTTGATTTGGAAATGGCAAATGAAATTTTGGAAGAGCATTTTTCCAATTCTCACAGAACTCCAACCATGGAAAAAATAGCAAATGCTGTGGCTACCAGCTACGGAATCTCCCTTGATATTCTGCGACAAAAAGGCCGTGGCAGCAAAGAAGTGGCGCTTACGCGGCAAGTAGCGATGTATTTAATGCGAGATATTTTGAAAAAAAGTTTTGATTATATAGGAAAATATTTCAACCGAGACAATTCCACTGTTATCTACGCTTGCAAATCCATAGCGGAGAAAATGCAAAGCGAGATCCCTTTCCGTTTGGAAGTGGAGAGGGTGAGAAAGGAGCTATATGGATAAAGTTTTTTTTACAATGTATCCAAGAAAGCATCTAACTCTGCATTGATTTTTCGCCTTCCAGGGTTTTCCATAAACCAACTGATTGTTTGTTTTATTCCTTCTCTAAATGGAATTGCCGCTTGCCATCTCGGAACGAATTTTTTGATTTTTGAATTGTCAAAAATTCCGCACCACGCTTTGTCTCCCAAAAGCCCTGCGCCTAAATCGGGATTTTTTTTCGCTATCTCTTCGCTTGGAACGCAGAGAAAAATCGGTTTCGGAGCTTCAAGGCTTTCTGCGACTATTTCCGAAATTTGCCGCCAAGTTAGCCACTCATCGCTTGTTATGTGAAAGGCTTGCCCAACAGCAGCTTGATTGCCCAGCAATGCGACAAAGGCACGAGCGAAGTCTGCAGCGTGAGTTAGCGTCCAAAGCGTGGTGCCGTCTCCGTGCAGAATTATTGGCTTATTGGCGAGCATCCTCGCAGAGTTTGTCCAGCCCGAACTGCCCATGGCAGCGGGTATTATGGTATCGTAGGTATGCGATGGGCGAACAACGGTAATTGGGAAGTCTTTTTTTCGATACTCCTCAAAAAATATTTCTTCGCAGGCTATTTTATTGCGCGAGTAGAGCCAATAGGGATTTTTCAGCGGAGTGCTTTCGGTGATTGGCACGGCTGTTAACGGTTTCTGATATGCCGAGGCAGTGCTTATGAAAATAAATTGCTTGCAAATGTTGCTGTAAAGCTCTATGCCCTGTTTTGCCTGTTCAGGAGCAAAGCATATAAAATCGGCTATAACATCGAACTCCAAGCCTTTTATGGCATCTCTCACGGAATTCGGATCGCCAATATCTGCTTTCAATTTGCGAACTTCTTTCGGAAGCTCGCGCCGCATAATGGAACCGCTATCTCTGTTCAAAGCCCATACTTCATAGCCCTTTTTCAGAGCCTCCTGCGCACAATTCCAACTGATATTGCCGTTTCCGCCTATAAAGAGGATTTTCATTGTTCACCTGCCTTTTCTGCCCTTTCTCTTTCCCTTGCCTCTGCCGCCGCTCGTTTCCGAGCTTTTGACCTGGCGGTTTCTCTAATTAAATGTATATTTTTAAGGCGAACCATGCTTTTTCTTTTGCCTTTTTCATCGAAGATTTTCAAGCCTTTGCCATCTATGCTGCCTACAAATGCCTGAAGCGTTGCAATCAAGCCGTCTATATCGTCTATTATGGTTTTATCATCAAAGAGCGCAATGGCAACTGGATTATTTTCAAATTCCACTAAAATATTATTCAAGCCTTCTATGGAGGCGTGTACATTCTGAATTAATTTTTCCACAGATGTTATGCCATCTTGCGCTTGAACCATTATGTTATCTAGAGCTTCGTGCACTTTAACGCTAACATCGACTGCTTGCTCTGCATAATCGCTGACTTTGCCCAAAGCCGACATAACTTGCCTTTCAACAGACTGCACAGTTACCGCTAGCGCATCCATAAGCTCTTCGCAATCATCTAAAATGCTTTCAAATTTTGCATGCAGAGGAGAATTTTCTTCATCGCCGGTATGCAACAAGCGAACTACTTCCATAATGAGTGCAACCTTTTCTTTTGCAACATCGGCAAGCGCTAAAACTTCTGCAAAGCCCGCTTCGAATTCGCCATTGAAAATATGATCTTGCTGTACAATCTCTCCGCTTTTGCCTGGCTCCACTACAATGCTTCTATCCCCCATAATGCTTGGGCTAACATTTCTGAACCTGGTATCTTTACGGAAAATATGCGGTTCGTGCAAGTTTATTTCCACTAAGGCCATGCCGCCCGCTCTGGTAATGGAAGCTATGCGGCCTATTTCGTAGCCTCTTATTGTAACCAAATCTTGATTTTGCAAAGCACCCATTTCAGGAAATTGAACAAACACTACGTTGCGTGCTTTTTTTTCGTTATGCCACATAGATGCGGCAATAAACAGCAACAGCAGTAAAAATGCCGATATTGTTATGCTTCCTATTATTTTATCAATATTCATTTCTCACCGGCAAGCTGTTTTTCTTTTCTTGATAACATCACTGCGCAGACCATTGCTGAGAGCAGAATAAAGGCTGTAATCTCAAATAATATAAAATAGCCTCGCCCAAGCCCTTTGAATTCCTTACCATAAGAGCTAGTGTCGAATAAATGCTCGGCAACTGCGTTAACGCTTCCGTTTATTGCTGTTGCATTTGCTTGCAAATCTGCATTTTGGAATGCTGCAAACAAAAGCAAGCCTCCTGCCGCAACTGCAAGAATGGAGCAAAGCCCAAGCTTATCCATTCTGGGCAATCTTGCCTCCTTAGCTCCACCCAGCACCATAATAACAAAAACGATAAGCATCATAACTGCGCCGGCATAAACCAGAATTTGCACAACGCCTAAAAATGTGCAATTGATAAGCGTGTATATGCCCGCCATTGAAATCATATTCAGCACAAGAGCCATTGCCCCATTTATAGGATGCTTTGAAACCAGCAAAGAAAGCGCGCTAACCACGCAAATTGCTGCAAACAAGAGAAAGCAGATGGTTGTGAACATGGGTGGTAATGTAGAAAATTTCTACATTATCGTTGAATATGACCCAAAACACGCTTTTGAATTTCCGCGAGGAGCTTTTGGGCTCTTGCCATGCGCAGAGCTCTGTTTTGGCGTATAATTCCAGGCTTGCCCACCTAGAGCCTCTGGCGGAGGCTCGGTTCAAGAAAGAAAGCGTTGAGGGCTGGCTTGAAAACATTCGCAAAACCCGCTCTCAGAATTCGGCGAGGGAGCTTGTGAGGCTGGCTAAAAAATTCTGGGAATTCGGCATGGAAAGGGGAGCCTGGAAGGGCTTGAATCCGTTCTCCGCGAACTCGCCGGCTCGTTCGCTAGGGGAGTGGCGGTGCAAAGATTGTTGGTTTGCCTGCAAGAGGAAACGCTCCGGATTTCGTGGAAATCAGCGATGAACTGCATCTGATTTTACAAACTCTACTCCCCCCCCCCCGTAACTCATGGCATTTCAAGGAGTTACGCAGATTTCAATCCATTTTGTCAGAATCAGAATTTACAGTTTTTTTTAAGCACACGTTTTTTTGTGCAAACGAATTTCAAGCAGTTCCGCTTGGGAATAACCCTAGAAAGAGAGGTGAAAGATGCCTAACAATGTAACCATAGAAACGTTAATTGAAAACTCCTTAAAGGAGCTTTCAAGAATAGGCAAAGAAGATGAGATTCAACAAAATGCTGAGTCTCAGCTTATTTTCCCCAAATATCGTAACGGGAAAAAAAGAATCAGTGAGCAAGAATTAAGGTTCTTGTTGATAAGAGAATTAGAAAAACAAAAAGAATTTTACTACTCAGTTGAAACGCCGACGAAAGAAGAATATGTTTTCTCAGGTTCAATTGAAAATTCTCTTTCCGCCAGAATTGATTTGTGTTTGCATAATCCAAAAGGGAAAAGAGTTAATCTAATAGAATTAAAATATGACAATGTTGATGTTAGGAACGATTTTTTAAAACTACTATGTGATTGCGAAACTGAGCAAAATTATTTTGTCCAGTTTGTTGGCAACGCTGATAATAGAACTATCCCAAGCATAGAAAATAAGTATGAAGAAGCTTTAAAATATATACTTGATGAAAAAATCAAAATAAAGTCTGGTGTAAAGATATTCTTATTTGTTGTCAAAACAGAATCTTTGTATAGATACGAGATAAGCAAAAGTGGAACCTTAAACAAGGTGAAGGATTAGATTATGAAACAAAACTTTTTTAATAGGAAATTTTTAGTTTTAATCTTGTTTGTTTTTATTTCTTTTTCACAGGCGCAATTACGTAATTTTTTAAAATCTGTTTTAAAATCTGTTGGAGAATCTGTGACAAAAGGAATCTGTACTGAGGAAACTTTATCAAAATGCAATGCTGAATACCGTGATTTTATTGATGTTAATAGTACATGTGATGGCTTTGTTAGAAATGACTCTGAATATCATAGATGTTCAGAGTTTGTCAAAAATTGCGAATGTTGGACTGGGCAAGGAAATAGCCAAAGGGATAACGAACATCGTGCGTATAGATTTCAAAGTATGAAAAAGGCTATTTCAGAATATGAATCTGAAATGCTAGAACGGGCAAAGCAGGACTCCATTAGAGAAAAAAATTGTCCTAAAAATCTACGAGAAGAATGTAACCGTCTGCTCGGACATCGCTCTGCGTGTGACCTCGATTATGATACAGCATACCGGGCACATTGGGGATTGCAGGTTAAGACCAACCAGACAAATACCATTTGCCGGTTACGTAAAATATCTTGGAGAAAGAACCTATACTACTACCCGTGGAGCACGGCAAACTGTACCCAACTATCAACTGCTTTGGTGCGAGTAATAAAAAATGAAATTTCACCCTAAACAAAAGGAGAATCAGTCATGAACATTTGTTCAAAAATTAAAATCATTGGTAACATTTTTTTGGTGTTACTTTTCTTTTCACTTTTTGCTTGCGATGACAAGCCCGCAAAAAATCCACAGACTGTTACAAGCGAAAGTAAACCTACAGAGGCTTTAATTGTCACAAGCACTTTTACTGACTCAAGAGACGGCAAAAGCTACAAAACCGTTAAAATAGGTGAACAAACTTGGATGGCCGAAAATTTAGCTTTTAACGCGAGCGGTAGTAAATGCTACAAAAATGATGAAAGTAATTGTGAGAAATATGGTCGTTTATACGATTGGAATACGGCTCGTAATGTTTGTCCTATGAATTGGAGATTGCCTACAAATACTGATTGGCAAGAATTGGTGCTTGCTCTCGACGGTTCCATGACAGTAGCAGGAGTAAATTTAAAGGCAAGGAGCGGTTGGAATGATGACGGTAACGGTGCGGATACTTACGGTTTTTCTGCCTTACCAGGTGGTTATGCTCTACCGGCACTATCGGAACTTGGTACTCTCGATCGTTTCTCTAATGCCGGTAGCAGTAGTAGGTGGTGGAGTGCCACCAAAGGTAATATCCGCCAACTTAATACCTACCTCCAACTTACGAGTGCCGACAACAACTTTGAGTACAAACTTGACATCACCGAGTCGCTTCTACTCAGCGTTCGCTGTGTGAAAGAAGTATTGAAGACTCCAACTGTAGCGGATATAAATTTGAGCAACAAATCTCGTTCCAAGGAAGAAGTCATAGCTGTTGTGAATGCACGTGCGCAGGGTCTAAAAACAACGTATAATAAATACGCAAAAAACAAAGACTTCAGCGGCAAAGTCACGCTTAGATTTACCATAGCCTCAAGCGGCGATGTTACTGATATTAGCATAGTATCCAGCACAACCGAATATCCTGAGTTTGATATTGCTACGATGGACATGGTTAAAACATGGAAGTGGAAGACCAAAGAAGGCGACAATACAGTAGCAACTATACCGTTCAGTTTCGCAGAGTGACTCATAATTCCATGCAGTAAGCCTGTCGCTTTTAAGCCAGTTCAGTAGTTCTTGAATTTTATCTTTAGGGTATAGGTTGCTTATTGTATTTACTCTAAATTCAATGTTTCTACCAGGCGACTTTAAGTAAGTTTACTCTTCCACAGGCTCATCCTGCGTTTGGATTTCCGCAGGGTATTCTACTAATTTGGCAATTTAGCAAGCTATACCTTGAAAAAGCCTTGAAAATTTTCTATTTTTTACACCTATACTAGAAAAAAAGGAGATTTTATGCTGATTCGTAAAGATTTTTTGAAAAAAGTACGTCCTTTCTACGACGTCTTTGATTTGGTAAAGGTGATAATTGGAATTCGCCGTGCTGGGAAATCCATTTTTTTAACGCAAATCGCAGACGAACTAAGAAAAAAAGGAGTAAAGGAAAATCAAATAATTTTCATGAACTTTGAACTGTTTGAGTTTTCGCACATCAAAACAGCAGAGGATTTGCATAAATACATAAACAAACAAATTAAGAAAAGCAAAGATAGATTTTACATATTTTTAGATGAAATTCAAAATATAGAGCGATTTGAGCTGGTCGTAAACTCTTTTAGAACAAAAGGGAATGCCAGTATTTTTATCACAGGCTCAAATGCCCATCTTGTTTCCGGAGAGCTTGCTACACATCTATCCGGTCGCTATGTAAAATTTTTAATTACTCCTTTTACCTTTAAGGAGTCGCTTGCCATAACCAAAGAAAGCAATAAGAAAATTGCATTTGAAAACTACATTAAATGGGGCGGCTTGCCGGGCCGTTTTGCTTTTGCGGGCGAGAACGAGGTGCAAAAATATTTGCAAGATGTTTTTGACTCTACTGTTCTGCGAGATATTGTGCAGAGGGCAAAAATAAGAGATTTGAATTTATTAGATAGCATAATTCAATTTTTGCTGGACAATATTGGAAATATTTTTTCTGCGAATGCCGTTTCAAAATATTTAAAATCGCAGAGCAGAAGCGTTTCTGCAGAAACGCTTTACAATCATATAGAGCATATAGTGAAGTCTCAATTATTCAGTAAAATCAACCGATATGATATTAAAGGGAAAAATGTTTTTGCTACTTTGGAAAAGTATTATATAGCAGATATGGGCTTGCTGCAACTAAAGCGAAGTTATTTTAATGAGAGTATGGCGGCTCGTTTGGAAAATATTGTGGCTAATGAGCTTATTGCAAGAGGTTACAAAATAAATGTTGGAGTCACCGCAAATGCTGAAATTGATTTTGTGGCAGAAAAAAATAATAAAACCGAATACATTCAAGTTTGTTATACCATAGATTCCGACAAAACTCTGCAAAGAGAGCTTGGCGCATTTAAAGGCATTCCGGAAAAAAAGCTCCTCATTACAAACGATACTTACGATTATAGCCAGAATGGTGTGGATTGCGTGAATGTTATAGAGTGGCTGTTGGGTAGTTGACTTTTACCACATCGGTCTGCAATGAGCTTTTTCAATACGGCAATGAATTCTTCGGTCATTTAACTTTTAAATTTTGAATATATTAGTTACACGATTGTAACTCTCAAAAGACTTTCTAATTTTATTAAATTCGATGTCTATCTTTTTTTGTTTTGCCACTATATCTTTATCATCATTATCCTTAGTAATGTATTTGATGTTTTCATTTAGTTGAGCCATTTCTTCAAACATTTTGGCTAATTTCTCATTAACACTACCCAAGCTATCATGAGCATCTTTGCCAGAAATGAAAGAGTAAAATATAGTAACTAGACCAAGTACAATGGAAACAATAATTGAAACTATAGACAATATATTGCTGCCATCAGGATAAGAATAAAAACGCAACGCAATTAAATTACAAATAACCAAAATTAATACTGTAATGATAATAAACACTGTGTATTTGTTAAATGTCTTTTTCATTATGACCAAAAATTATCGGTTAATGCTCGCACTGGATGGAGCGTACTCGTTATGAGAAAGGCTTCAATGCTTTTTGCCGAGTCAGCGCGATATTGCAAAAAATAAAGCATAAATTTTCTAGCTTTTTCCCATTGCGCTTCAAATTCTGCTATGCTTGGACTTTTGCATACTATGTCTTTGTTAAAATCAAATATCCTCTGTTCAATGTAAGGCAAAAGAAAGCGTTCATTTACGAAAATTAATTTTGCTTTTTTATTAGGATCTATTTCCAATTTACTGATGCTATTATTAATAATCAACGGCTTTCTTTTTAGCCACCAAAATGCTATATATGCCACTTCCTTTATTGTATTTGGTTTTTTTGTTGGGTGAAAATCAACCAATCGCTTCAAATCTTCAACCGCATCGATAATCACTTGGTCAAGCAAATCTTCGTTTATTCTTAAATCTAGCTCAACCCCCATATTTTGGGTAAGCAATTCAGAGAACACGACTGCATACTCAAGAAGACCTGCTCTAACGTCATTAACGTAAAATTTTGTGAATCCCTTCTCTTCCTCAGTAAAACTGAAGTTTTCATATTTTAAGTGCATATTTTTTATCCCGAATTATGCTTTTAATGCAAGTTCTGCTGCTTTTCGGTAGCCTTCAATAGAAAACAGCACATGCTTTCCTATATTTTTAAGTCGCATTTGCCTAACTTCTCCAGCTTCAACCCTTCTAACAAAATCATCATTAAGCCTAGCGATGGCTTCTTTATCCAAATTCTTAAGCGAAATCATTTTCTATGTTCTTCTCCTGTAACCATATTTTTGAGTTACGGGTTAAAATATAGAAAATAAAAATTTTGATCATAAAGAAGCCTCCTGTTTAAGGTCGGGCAATACCACCCTGGGCTGCCGCTCACGGACAGCGAGTGGGGCAACGGGGCAGCTACCTATATTCATAACTCAACTTAAATTCTGTATGCCTATTCAACGAGTCATTTTTAAAATGCTTTCTTATAATTCTATTGGGATTGCCTATGCTGTCATATTCAATATCGTATGTGAAACGTTCTTCCGCATCTACTG